>CAJWGI010000127.1 GCA_913031335.1 uncultured Anaerolineales bacterium
GCCGGAATCAGCGTTTATTGGAAATGGGAGCAATTGCAGGCTGCCGCGCGAGACGTGCTCTTTCGGCGCTCGGAGAACCTACCGCCGCCGGCCACCGGCAGCCGGCCTGTGCCGCCGTACGTCACCCCGGTTCCGGTGACCGCATCGTACGAGCAATCTGTGCTGCCGGCTGAACCGACCTCTGTGGTCACAACTTCGCGGGAACCGGCAGTTGGGCCCGCCATCCGGCTGCCCGAGGTTCCCCGGTCGCAGCAGCTTGCCGGCTTCGAACACGAATATCAGCAGCCCAACAACTGCGGGCCGGCCACGCTCGCCATCGCCATGCGTTACTGGGGCTGGCAAGGCACTCAGAACACAATTGCGGCGGTGCTCAAGCCGCAGCTGCGCGACAAGAACGTGCGCTGGGACGAGTTGGTTTATTATGTGCTCACCCATGCCGGTTGGCTGGATGCGCTCTTCCGGGTGGGCGGAGATGCCGGCACGCTGGAGCGTTTTGTCAGCGCCGGTATTCCCGTCATTATCGAGACCGGCTACGAGCTGAATGTGGGCTGGGTGGGGCACTACCTTGTGGTGAGCGGGTATGACCGCGACGCCGAGGTATTCACCGTACAGGATGTTACCGGCGGCCCGGATCGCAAAATCTCTTACGAGAAAACGGCGGCTCTCTGGGAGCAATTCAACCATCTGTATGTTCTTGTTTTCCCGGCCGACAAACGCGTGGAAGTGCTGCGCCTGCTGGGCGAGGACGAGCAGCTGGATGCCAACCGCTACCGCGCTCTGCGCAGGACCCGAGCGGGCACCGAGGCCAATGCCGAAAACGCCTTCGCCTGGTTCACGTACGGCTCCAACTTGAATTATTTCGGCCGATATAGCGAGGCCGCTGTGGCCTTCGACCGGGCGCGCGAGATTGGCCTGCCGTGGCGTATGCTCTTTTACCAATTTGGGCCGTATATCGCTTATTTCAATGTTGGCCGCTATCAAGATGTGATAGATCTGGCCACGGCGATGCTGCAGGCACGCCCGGCGCTGGAAGAATCCTATGTGTGGCGCGGATGGGCGCTCCACATGCTGGGCGACACGGCCGGGGCGCGCTCCGATTTTCGAGCCGCGCTGGGGGTCAACCCCAACTTTGTCGATGCACTCACAGCGCTAAACGTGGTGGGCAAGTGACTGCGCGCGGCCGGTTTTTGGCGCGCACGGCGCTCCTTATCGCAGTATTCTTCGGTTTGGACAAGGTGGTGGCGCTGCTGCGCACCGTCATTATCGCGCGTGTGTTTGGCGTCTCCGCGCTTCTGGACGCTTTCAATGCGGCCAACAATATTCCAGATTTGCTCTTCGTGCTCATATCAGGCGGCTCGCTGGCGATGGCATTCATCCCGGTGCTCTCAGAGTATTTCGGCCAGCACGGAAGGGCTGAGGGCTGGCGTCTTTTTTGCCATGTAGCTAATCTTGCCTTTGTAATCACCGCCGCGCTTTCCGCGGTTGTGGCCTTTTTCGCCCTGCCGCTGGTGCAATCCAGGTTCGGCATCGCGCCCGGTTTTGAACCTACCCAGCAGCGATTAGTAGCTGAATTGATGCGCCTTAATCTGATTGCCACGCTACTTTTCTCCCTAAGCGGATTGGTGATCGGTGGTCTACAGGCAAATCAACATTTCCTGTTGCCGGCGCTTGCGCCGGTGATGTACAACCTCGGACAGATATTTGGCGCACTGGTGTTGGCGCCTGAACATTCCCCGTTTTCTCACTGGCAGATTCCCGCTTATGGTCTAGGCGTGCACGGGCTGGTTTACGGGGTGATCATCGGGGCCTGCCTCCACCTTGGGGTGCAGCTGCCGGCGCTGTTCCGTTATGGCTTTCGCTGGACCGTAGGCATATCCGTTCGGCATCCCGGTGTGTTACGCGTGTTAGCGCTCATGGGGCCGCGTATCGTGGGCATGGGAGCATTTCAGGCATCCGAATTGATTCGCGATAATCTCGCCTCGCGGCTTGGGGAGGGCGCGGTGACCGCGCTGACGTATGGGTGGTTCATTATGCAGGTGCCGGAGACCATCATCGCCACTGCGATCGGAACAGCGCTGCTGCCCACGCTGGCGTGCTTGGCTGCCCGCGATGACCGCGTGGAGATTTCCCGCACCCTGACCAGCGCGTTGCGCATTATGGTGGTTCTCACGCTGCCGGCCGCGGTGAGCGGGGTCTTCCTAACCCGCCCGGCGTTGCAACTCGTGTTCGAGGGCGGTTTTTTCACCTCGGCAGGAACCGACTTGGTTACTGTCGCGGCGCAGATGTTCCTCGTGGGTTTGGTGGGTCACTCATTGCTGGAGCTGGCCGCGCGTACCTTTTATGCCTGGGGGGATGCGGTCACGCCCACGGTGGCCGCGGTGCTGGCGATGGCGCTGCAGGTTGGCGTCAGCCTCGTGTTCTTGCGGAACACAGGTTTGGGTTTCGGCGGGTTAGCGTTGGCCAATACGCTCGCGTTTTCGGCTCAAGCAGTCGGCCTGCTGGTCGTGCTGTATTGGCGGCGGCGGGCGTTCAATGCCGGCGCGGTGCTTCGCGGATGGGGGGCGGCAGCGCTGGCGGCGGGCTGTATGGCTGCCGTCCTGGCGACCTCTTTCCGGCTGGCAGGTGGTCTTCCCGGGGCGGCGACGGGCGCGGTGCTGGCGCTGGCCGTGTACGGGTTAGTCGTGCGCGTGGCAGCAAAAGAGCGTTTCAGTATTCCCTCGGCGTGAGCGCTGCGGAGGCCGGTCATACCTGAGAGATGCGTATAGGCCATGAAATACGGCGCTTTCAGTAGATCGGAAGGTCGGGGTCGATTTCCGTGGCCCAGGCGCGGATGCCGCCCTTAAGGTTTTTCACACGGGTGATTCCGGCGCCGACGAGCAGCGGCAACATCTGCGCGGAGCGCACGCCGGTACGACACATCAGCACGTACTCGTCGGTGCTGGCAAGTTCGCTTAATCGCGCCGGCAGGTCGCCCATGGGGATTAATTCGGCCTGGGGCAGATGCACGATATCCCATTCGAAATCCTCGCGGACATCCACTAGGCGGAACTTCTCGCCCCCGTCGAATCTGCTTTTCAGATCGGCAACAGTGATATCCCACCCCTCGCCGGCGGCGCCCTGCTCCTCCTCATGGTCGTGGAGCGGCATTCCGCAGAACTGTTCGTAATCAATCGGCTCAGTGACGGTTGGATTGGCGCCACAGATGACGCAATCCGGATTCTTCTTCAGGCGCACTTCGTCGAGGCTCATTTCGAGCGCATCGTACAACAGCAGTTTGCCAATTAGCGGTTCGCCGATGCCGATGATTAGCTTTATCGCTTCGGTGGATTGAATTGTGCCGATTGTGCCGGGCAGGATGCCCAGCACGCCGCCCTCGGCGCAGGAGGGCACCAGTCCCGGCGGCGGCGGTTCGGGGAAAAGGCAGCGGTAGCATGGCCCGTGCTGTGACCAGAAAACGGCGGCCTGCCCCTCAAACCGGAAGATGCTCCCGTAAATGTTGGGCTTCCCCTGCAGCACGCACACATCGTTGACCAGATAACGGGTGGGGAAATTGTCTGTGCCGTCGATGATGATGTCGTATGGCGCAGCCAACTCGAGCGCGTTCTCTGAAGTGAAAAGTTCATTGTGTACGGCCACCTCGATGTGCGGATTGACATCAAGCATGCGCTCGCGGGCGGACTCGACCTTCAGCGAACCAATTGTTGAGGTGCCGTGGATTATCTGGCGCTGCAGGTTGTTGGCCTCCACCACGTCATAATCCACCAGGCCAATCCGGCCCACTCCGGCCGCGGCGAGGTAGAGAGCCACCGGCGAGCCCAGCCCGCCGGTGCCCACGCAGAGAACGCTAGCAGCCTTTAGTCTTTTCTGGCCAACAAGGGTGACCTCCGGCATTATCAAATGTCGGCTGTAACGGGTTATCTCCTCGTTGCTCAGTTCGACATCGTCAGCGCGTATGCCGTCAAGAGTAATGCTCATCAGTGTCTCCTTCTAGCGAGTTGACGCCTCGCGGAGCCGCGCTAGCGGATGCCGCCCGCCACTGAGGGCACGATGCGCAGCCGGGAGTCGGCCTGCAGCGGGGTGTCCTCCCCTTTGAGGTGGCGTACGTCGTCGCCAGCCAAAAACACGTTCACAAACGCGCGCAACTCGCCTTTTTCGGAATAAAGATGCTGGCGCAGCTGCTCGTGCTGCGCGGTGAGATCTTGCAGCGCCGCGCCGACAGTGTCGCCGCTGACCGTGATTTCGGCCTCTCCGCCGGTGTACGCCCGTAGTGGCGTGGGAATACGAATGGTAGCCATGCTGATGGTCTCCTGTAGGTGGCAATCTCTGGGGCCTCAGTGCCCCGCCTGGATGTGAACCCTCTCTTCTTTAAACCGCGCGCGGTCATCCACGAGCAACCACGAGCGCGCGGCGCCCGCGCCTGTTTCGTGCACTGAAACAATCAGATATGACCACCACGGCAAGGCTTGCTCGCGATCATAATCCGAGGGCCGCGCCGGGTGGTCCGGATGGGAATGAAACACTCCTATCACATCCAGAGCGTGCTTCTCCGCAGCGTTCTCGCCCGCACGCATGTCCGCAGCCGTCAGCAGGTAGCGATGATGCTGCTCATCGGGCGAGAATCTATTCTCAAACGTTAGTATCATGCGCACATTGCGATGGCTTCCGTTGGCCTCCCCGAGCAGCAGACCCGCACCCTCATTGGGGAAGGCGGCCTCCAGATGGGCTGCGATTCGCGCGTAAATGCGCTCTGGAATCTGCAGAGCCATCTTTACGATTCGCCTTCCTCCCAGAATCGGTCTGAGAGATATTTGTATCCACTGTCCGGGAACACGGTGACAATTACGCCCTCGCTAAGGT
>CAJWGI010000128.1 GCA_913031335.1 uncultured Anaerolineales bacterium
GCAGGCCAATCAGGTGCGCTACCGCCAATCCACCAATCACCGAAGGCGTGTGCAGCAAATGGTTCATGATTTCTTCGCTGAAGAATATCTCGCGGAAATTGAGCGTGCCGGCCTGACTGTACAGATAGGCAATGCCAATGAGCATGAGCACATCCGCAATGCGCGTGGTGATGAACGCCTTCACCGCCGCGGCGCGCGGGGTAATCTGAGCCGGATTCTCGTAATTGCGCCCATACCAGAAACCTATCAGCAGATAAGAACACAAACCCATAATCTCCCAGCCGAAGAACAGCAGCAGCAGGTTGTCGGCCACGGTCAGCAGCAGCATTGCCCCGGCGAAGAGCGAAAGGAACGCAAAAAAGCGCGAGTACATTGGCTCCACGCCATGGTGGGGCGGGCTACCGGCCACATCGCGCTCGTCGCGCGGCTGGCCGTAATTAGAATAGCCAACGCTGTAAAGGATGATCAGGAAACACGCCAGCGGCACGAAAAAGAGCATGACCACGGTCAACGGGTCAGCTGCCACGCCCATGCGCAAGGCGCTATCTCCGGTGGGCAGCCAGGCCACACTTGCAGCAATAGGATGCTCTGCGAAGTGAACGGTTCCCAGCGCGCGGAACACCACCGTCCAGCTGAAAAGAAGCGACAACCCGATTGCACCTAGAGCAACTGTGTGGCTAAGCCGCTTGTCGTGGTGGGTGAAGAGAATAATGAGGAAGAAGGACAGCAGCGGCGGCAGCGGAATCAGCCAGGTCAGCAGAGTGGACAAATCCATGATCACCACTTCATCAGGTCAATTTTCTCGGCCATGACCGTGTCGCGCTGCCGATAAATCGAGATTATCAGGGCGAGACCCACGGCCGCCTCGGCGGCAGCCACAGCAAAGACAATCACAGCAAAGGCTTGCCCGGCGATGTCCATAGGATTGCCATAGCGCCAGAAGGCGACGAGATTAACAATCACGGCGTTGAGCATTAGCTCCACGCCCATCAAGATTGCAACCGCGTTTTTTCGCGCCAGCACCGCATACATCCCGAGGGCGAACAGGGCGGCCGCAAAGGTCAGATACCAGGATAGAGACAGCATTTCAATCCACCTGAACACGCGGGAGCGCGGCGTAAGTTGCCCGCGCCATCATTCCGACTGCTTCCCCGGAAGCGCTACGGCGATCGAACCAATCAGAGCGATGATGAGCAGCACCGAAGCCACCTCGAAGGGAATCACGTATTGATCCGGATTCACCAGGCTCCGACCCAGCGCAAGCACGGTATCGCCCACATCCCCGCCCGGCAACGCGGGCCATCCGGTGCGCCAGAGCAGACTGGAAATAGCCACAAAAAAAACGGCGGCCACAATCGCGCCCAGCCACCAGTTCGAGTTGCGCTGCGGCCCGACGTCCTGCATCACTCTCCGCGTCAACATCACCGCGAACACAATCAAAATCGCAATCGCGCCGATGTACAGCACTAACTGCACCGTGGCCATGAAACCGGCATCCAACAGCACGAATATCACCGCGACACCGAACAGCGTTGCCACCAACCAGAGAGCGGCATGAATCAAGTTCCGCACTGTAACCACGAGGAATGCGGCCACCAGAGTTAGTGCCGCGACGACCAGAAAGATGATCGGCGTCGCGTTCATGTAGTCCATCCTAGTACGAGTTGAGTTGCTGTCACCAAGATTGCCAAAATTGCCACTGCTCCAAGGGCCAACAACAGGATTTGCAATGCGATCAGGTTGGCTACCCTCCTGCCCCGCTCGAGTCGATGCTTACCTGCTCGACCGCCTGCAACTTTCGTGAGAACCCCGCCAGAAGGCTAATCGACACCACTGCTAGGGCCACGTTGGAAAGGAACAGCACCAGGGCCCGACCACCCGCGCTAACATCGGCGGGTACAGCTTTGCCCACCAGCGCCGTCACCACCAGCACCGCCAGCGATAGCGGCACCAGGAATTTCCAGTTCAGGGCGTTCATATGGTCAATGCGCACTCGCGGCAGCGTGACCCTGATCCACAACAACACCATGTAAACCACGTAGGTTTTCGTTAGGAAGTAAATCGCGCCCAGCAGCGGATACTGATCAACCAGCGGGCCGCGCCAACCGCCGAGGAAAACTACCGCTGCCAGCGCTGAAATAGTAAAAGCGTGCACGAACTCCGCCAGCATCCACACCCCGAACTTCATGCCGGTGTATTCCACGTGGAAGCCAGCCACAATCTCGCTTTCCGCCTCCAGCAGGTCAAACGGCGCCCGGCCCACCTCCGCTATGCTGGAGACTAAGAATACCATCATTGCCAGCGGTGCAGCGACAATGAACCACACCTGTTGCTCTGCCACGATATCGTTCATGCGCATCGAGCCGGCCAGCAGCGTCGGCACCAGCAGCGCCACAATCATCGGCACCTCGTAGGAGACCAGTTGCGAGACTGTCCTAAATGCGCCCAGCAGCGCGTATTTGTTGTTGCTCGCCCAGCCACCCATCATGATTGCCAGCGTGCCGATAGCACCCACCGCCACGCTGTAAAGTATGCCCACGTTAATATCGGTGCCTACCATGGTGGATGCAAATGGAATAACTGCCCAGATACCTACCACCGACATTACTGCCAACACCGGCCCGATATTGAAAATGACCTTGTCCGCGCCGACGGGAGTAATGTCTTCCTTTATAACCAGTTTTACAATGTCTGCAAACGATTGGAACAGGCCGAACGGACCCACCCGATTTGGCCCCAGTCGGTCCTGAAACCTCGCGGCCACTTTGCGCTCCAGCCAGATGGTGAAAATGGGGGTGAGCATGGCGAAATTCGCCAGCACGAACCCGGCCACCAGTTTTTGCAGCAGCGATACCGCGCTGGAGTGCAGGCCGATGACGCCCAGCAGCCAGCCCAGCAGATCATACAGATAGACGAGGAAATCACCAATGTTCATTTCCGGCATTTCGTGCTCCGAAGCAAATCAAGTCGCCCTTTTCACGCAACAAAAGGCTAATAGCGCGTCATTTGCGGCTGTCAGCCCGGTCAATCTCCCAGCGGTCACACCCAGTCAAGCGCCCCCTTGCGCCACGCATAGACCAAGCCGCCCGCAAGAATGAGAATGAAAAGCACCCCCTCTAGCACTGCGAAAAAGGGCAATTGCCGATAAGCCACAGCCCAGGGAAAGAGAAAAACGATCTCGACATCGAAAATGACGAAAACCAGCGAGAAGATGTAATACTGCGCCTTGAATTGAACCCACGTATCCCCAACCGTTTCCATGCCACATTCGTAAGTCTGGTGCTTGAGCGCGTGCGGTTTCCTCGGCGCGACAATGCGAGAAAGCACCAACGGAATGACAGGAAAGCCAATACCAATAATCAGGAACAGCCCAACAAACAGCCATTCATGCGCCATAACAAACCTTTCGAAAACCCACTCTCATCCTGGGGTTACGCCGCTCGGCAACGTCTCCTCCCGTGGCGTGCGTGACATGCGGCGTAAATAATAGCACGAGCGCAATGCAGTGTCAACGAAAATCAGTTACGGAAGCGGTTCAGCAAGATCCAGCAGCGCGATCGCGCCGGGCAGCCGGGCCAAATCCGGCTGCTCGGAGAATGTCCATAGATGCGTGTCGCAGCGGCAATCCGATGCGCCGAAGCGCGCCAGCGCCAGCCGCGCGCCCGGCCAGCCGCCGACAGCCTGAGCCCAGCCGCACTCCCGGCGTTCCACACCCACGCGCCAGCCCACTCGCACTACCTCGGCGACGCGCGTAAGGTAGTCGATGTGCCAGTGCATGCGTCCCTGTGCGCCGATGTGGCGACCGACGCGCGCGGATAGCCCGCCCGGCCCGAGCGCGCTGCCCAGATATACATACCATCCGGTTTCAAAGCGGCACTCCCCAAGCGCGCCAATGCGCAATTGCACGCTCTGGGGCAGGGCGAGCAGCAGCCCGTAGGTTCCAGAAGAATCGGGCAGACTGCCGCTGTGTTCGCCCGTGGGTTTGCCAGTCGCCGTCACGCGACGAAAATCACAATCTGCGCGAGGCGTAACCGATTCCGGTCAGCGCCAGCGCGCCGCCCAGCAGCTGTAACCAGGTCGGGGTTTCGCTCAGCAGCAGCCACGCGAACGCAGTTGACCCCACCGGTTCACCCACAAAAGCAAAGGCAACAAAGGCAGCCGGAAGATACCCGAGCGCCCAGTTTAAGCTGCTGTGGCCAATCAACTGAGGCACAGCTGCCAGCAGCAGGAACCACAGATAAGTAGTGCGCGGGTAGCCCCACAGCGCCAGCCCGGCCCCGAGCACGGTGGCCAACAACACCAGCGCCGCCACGCCATACACCACGAAGATATATGCTAGCAGCGGCAGGCCGGCGCGCAGCCGCCTGCCAATAATAAAATAACCGGCACCGGTGATTGCCCCCAATAGTGCCAGGCCGTCCCCGTAAAGCGCCGAACCATGCAGAAACTCGCTCGCCGCCGGACAGGTGAACTGCAGCCCGCGCAGCAGGCATGCGTCGCTGAGGGCCATCAAGCTCCCGCCTACAATCGCCAGCGCCATGCCGACCAGCAACCCCCGCCCCGGAACCTCACGCAGCAACAGCGGCGATAGCAGGCCAACAAACAGCGGTAAAGTGCCAACCAGCACCGTGGAGGAAGCTACCGTGGTGTATTCCAGCGATGTTATCCAGGGAATGAAATGAAAGCCAAGCAGCACTCCTGAAGCCAGAGCCAGGCACCACTGCTGCGGCCCCATTGCGCGCAGCTCCGCCCGCTGGCGAGACAACGTCACCGGGGCGAGCAGCAAGGCGGCCAAGCCCAGCCGATAGGTCGCAATCAC
>CAJWGI010000129.1 GCA_913031335.1 uncultured Anaerolineales bacterium
ATAAACAGCGTTGTTGACATGACCCATCGAGTCCACGTCGCGGAAGATGACTTCCAGATTCAGGGTAAAAGGGAAATTAGAAGCGTTCAAGTCGAGTCTCGCCTTTGGAGGAAAATAAGGAGGCGCCACTGCGGCTCACGCGGAGTGCGCCGGTTCGAGGGATTGTAACATAGTGAATCAACCTCCCGAGTGCTTGCCCATGGCGTGGCGCTCGATTAGAGTTGTTGCGTTGGGACGATGAGGGCAGTTGACGAACGTGCCGAGGGCTTCATTCTGCGTCTGTGCTCTCTCTCGCGTGACGCATCCCAAATATCTACCTTTTTTCCCCATAAATTGTCTGCAAAGCGAGAATGTCATAATCTGTGTAAAAAGTTGGGGCTTTTCCTGATGTATCTTCGTAAGCCATCAAGGTTTGTCCAGTATGCGCTGTTTCATCACCAAATTCTTCCGTCGAACCAATACAGTCGCCATCATCGTCATCAAACGGGTGTTCAAGTGCCAAAATGTGACCTAACTTGTGCAGAAATTCAAGCGGTCCCCAGTTTGTGGCTTTGTCAAGCGCCAAAACATATTCTTCACCATCTTCAGTTTCGGAACCAAAGCCATATAAGCCCTGGTCAGCATCATCATATGAAATTATTATGAAATCTGCTTCAGACCTTACGTCCTCCTGTACAAGGTCAATAGCGATTTCGTTATTAAGCTTTTGTATCAAAGCATTGAATTGGCTGACATCCTCACGATTAAATGGGATAGCATCCAGTTCTATGTATTCCGTCCCGCTCTCTTCTTCTTTAAGCTCATAGTTCGCTTCTTTTTGTTCAATGTAATAGTAAAGAAAATTTTCATCCCCCATCTCTTCAAGCCATTCTTCAGACCAGTCAGGTTGAATGAGTGACTCAACCCACCTTTCTGAACTTGCATTAAGATCATAGCATTCGTCCGCAAAGCCAAGGGTGGCCGTGGTTGGATTCGCCGCTGGTGGCTGTCTGACCTGCGCGGTCGGCGGCACCTCAGTGGGAAGTTCGATGGCGACAGCGGGTGGCGGCTGCGTGTCCGTCGGTTATGGAAGCGGCGTATCTGCAGCGGTGGGTTCTATGGACGCTGTGGGCGGCGGTTCGGTTACCGGTTGCTGCTGTTCTACCGCGGCGGTTGTCGGTTGCTGTTCCGCACTGGTTTCCGCCGGTCGAGTTTCAGGGCCATCGCACGCGACCAGCAGCGCCGCCAGAACCATGTAAAGTGCCGCAGGCATTATCTGGTTGTGTGTAGATATAATATCCCAGTCTCCGGTCTCCCGTTTGCTCGCGCTTGACGAACACTTCGCGCTTCGGCTCGCTGCCTTGCAGATTTTCGATTATACTTAATTTTCGGCCCAGTCAGCATCAGCGCACGTAGATGAGCGCGGCCTCGGTGAAGGCACTGACCTCATTGTGGCCACACGCTGGGATTGTCACGGTGCGCACGCGCGGCGTGAATCAGGACGGCAAAGTGGTGCTCAACTACAGGCGCACAGTCATGATTTACAAACGCGACCACGCGCTGGACACTAACCATTTTCCGGAAATCCAGGAAGAACAACGCTCGACCTTCGAATAGCCTATCCGCTCGGCGTCGGCTGTGGTTGTGGCTCTCCGCTCTCCCCGCCAAGTGGCGGCAGCGGCTGCTCGCCGGGCGCGGGCTGTGGGGGCTGGCCGGGTTGACCGCCGCCTTCGCCAGGTTTCATCACCTCGGCGATTTTATAATAAAGCGCGTAGCTCCCATCGGGAAGTGGCAGCAGCGATGGGTCGGCGACGATCTTGTCGTCGGCAGCCGGCTTTTCGATGCGCAACCCGCTCTCCGCTTGCCAGGTCTTGCCGCTGTCGCTGGAGAGATAGCTGCCGATGCCGCCGCCAGAGTTGTAATAAAGGCGCACGCGGCCATCGGGAAGCACGGCCAGTTCGGGAACGCCGCCGGGCGAAACCCTGACAGGGGCCGCGCTGTCGAAGCTGTAGCCATCCGCGCTGGGCAGCACGAGGGTATCGGCCTGCTGCGGCAGGGCGAGCAGCCAGCTGCCATCCGGCAGCCGCGCGGCGCTCGGGTCGGTGACGGCCTCGATTGCGACCAGCTGCCGCTCGAGGCTGAAGTTCAACCCGTCCTCAGAAATGGCGCTGAAGATGGGGTGCTCTGGCTCGTTCTGCGGCACCGGCACTGTGAAGAAGCCCTCGTAGAAGAACAGGCGGTAGCGGCCGTCGGGTAGGCGCACCACGTCCGGGTCGACCGCGTCGCCGTTGAATTCGCCGTCGATTCGCACGCAATCAATGGCCTCCCAGGTTCCTGCGGCGGTCTGGCGCGCGGCGAAGATGCCGTGTTTCTCCGGGTCGCCATTGACGTAATAAACCCAGGTTTCACCGTCCGGCCCGATAATCGCGTCGGGGACGGAGGCGTGGTCAATCAAGAGCAGGTTTTCCGGGGTAAAGTTGAAAGCGTCGCTGCTGAAAGCGCGATAGAGCTGGTGGTAATAGAGGCCGCCGGGCATTGGCTCGGTCATCCCGGGCACGCCGAACTCGCTCGCCTCGCATGGTGATGCAAGAACGGGTGCGGGCTGCGTCGAAGTCGGCTGTGCGAGCGGAGCGGTGGCCGGCGCCGGCAGTGTCGGATCGGGCGCGCCGCCCGCGCTGCCCTCGAGGATTGCGCTGGCGATGCGATGTCCGCCAAATGGGTCGGGGCCGTCTGTCAGCGCGTAATACACTCGCCAGCGTCCATCTCCGAGTGAGACCGCGGTGGGATCGAGGGCATTGCGCGGGCTGCGGTCCAGCAGCGGCGCATCCCCGCTGACCCATTTGAGCCCGTCCTCGGAGGTGGCCAGAAATAGCCGCTGCGAATCGCGCACCGGCCCGCCGGGTGGCGAGGTTGAGACCAGCATGTGACCGGGCGCGCCGGGGAGAACGTACGAATCCACAAAACCGCCGGAAAGGCGCACGCCGGCGTCCGTGCTGAATGAGACGCCATCGGCGCTGGTGGCCGAACGGAGTACCTCGAGCCTCTCGCCCGGAAGCATGTCCGTCCACATGACGCGCACGCGCCCGTCGGCGAGCACGAAAGAATCCGGCACGCCCCAGGCGGGGCGGTCGTTTTCCTGAGCGATTCCGGTTTCAGCTTCTATCACCCAGTCCAGCCCGTCGCTGCTGGTTGCGGTGCGGATGCTGCCTTTCCCGGAATCCGGGCCTCCGGGCGGAATCTCGGTGTAATACATGCGCCAGCCGTTCTCGGTGCGCAGCAGTGTCGGGTCGGCGCCCGGCGGAGTGCGCGCCGGTACTTTCTCAAAGGTGACGCCGTCGTCTGATTCCCACACCTCCATACCCATGGCCGTCACGTATAGGCGCACACGGCCCTCAGTGAGGATGATTGCTTCCGGGCTGACGCCCTCCGGGCCGAGCGCATCGTGTTCGGCGGTAAGCGTCCAGACGCTTTTCGGAAGGCTGGTGGGCGTGGCGGCCACTGTCTCCGTTGGCGGCGGCTGAGTGACCGGCTGCGTATCCGTCGACTTTGGGAGGGGTGTGTTCGCAGCGCTGGCGGTGGGCTCTATGGCCGCTGTGAGCGGAGGTTCGGTTGCAGGTTGCTGCTGTTCTACCACGGCGGTTGTCGGTTGCTGCTCCGCACTGGTTTCCGCCGGTTGAGTTTCAGGGCCACCGCACGCGGCCAGCAGCGCGGTCGCAGCCATGCAAAGCACTGTAGGTATCATCTGATTGCGTATAGACATGATATTCAACCTCCGGTTTGCTCGCACTTGACGAACATTTCGCGTTTCGGCTCACCGGTTTCCCGATTTTTGATTATATTTCATTTCGGCTCAGTCAGCATCAGCGCACGTAGATGAGCGTGGCCTCGGTGAAGCCGCTGACTTCCGCCACAATCGCCGCCGCTGCCAGTGCCAGTGCAGTGGTCGGGGAAGGGCGGAAAAGCCTGTCCGCCTCGTCAACCGTCATGGCAGAGATTATAATGGGTGCGGGGCGCATCAGGTTGTGCGGCGCATTCGCCATTTCGTCGTCAGTAATGGCGAATGCGCGAGAAAACGCGCCCTTTGCGGCCAATAGCAGGGGAGTTTCTCGCACATGACATCCGCGAAGATTCGGGCACGCGCGCAGGAGCTGCGCGAAAAGATCCACTCTCACAATCACCGCTATTACGTGCTGCAATCCCCGACCATGTCGGACGGGGAGTTCGACGCTTTACTGCGCGAATTGCGGCGGCTGGAGGAGCAGAACCCCGGGCTGATTACAACGGATTCGCCCACGCAGCGCGTGGGCGGGCAACCCTCCGAGAAGTTCGAGAAAGTGCGTCACCCGGCGGCGATTCTCAGCCTTGGCAACGCCAACGGCGCGCAGGAGATGCGCGCCTGGTACGAGCGCATCGCGCGTCTGGACGAACGCGTCGAGGCGGCTGGTTTCGTCGTCGAGCCGAAGATCGACGGCCTGACAGTTGTGCTGCGATATCGCGATGGCATCTTCGTGCGCGGCGCGACGCGCGGTGACGGTGAGGTGGGCGAGAACATAACCCCTAACCTGCGCACATTGCGCACGCTGCCGCTGCGCATTCCCGCTGATGTGGCCGCTGCGCCAGCCGCCCCGCGCATGCTGGTGGTTCGCGGTGAGGCCTACATGCCCCGGCGCGCTTTTGCGCAGTGGAACGAACGGCCGGCGGAGGCGGGCGAGCGCACTTACGTCAACCCGCGCAACGCTGCTTCCGGCGCGCTGCGCCAGCTTGACCCGCAACTGAC
>CAJWGI010000130.1 GCA_913031335.1 uncultured Anaerolineales bacterium
GATTTAATCGTGGTGCTGCAAAATGGCCAGGTGGCCGCCGTGGGCGACCACGCGCAGCTGCTGCAAAGCTCGACCGCATATCGGCGCATTTTCTCCCGCTATCGCCGCTGGGAGCAGCTGGACGGGGAAGCGGACTGAGATGGCTTCCATCTTCGGCGGCCTCGCCACCGAGGCTTACGACCGCACTTACAGCGACCGGGAGCTGGTGCGCCGCATCGCCGCTTATATGCGCCCACACGCGCGTAGGCTGCTGGTTGTCACGCTTGCGCTGTTGACATTGGCCGTGCTGAGCGCCGCTTTTCCAGTGCTGGTGGCGCGCGGCGTGGACCGGCTGGCGGTTGGCGGTGAGGAAGCGCTGCTGCTCCGGCTGGTCGCGTTCATTCTGGCAATCGGGGTACTGATCTGGGGTCTGAACTACGTGCGCTTCAGGGGCTTCGCCACGCTGATTGGAGACATCGTGCTGCAGATGCGTAGTGACGCCTTCAGCGCCGCGGTGCGCCACGATTTGTCATTCTATGACGAGCACCGCTCCGGCCGCGTTATCAGCCGCGTCACCTCCGACACTCACGAGTTCGGACAGACTATGCGCTTGGTTGGGGATGTGCTCAACCAGATGGCGGTGGTGCTTGTGCTCATGGTGGTGCTTTTCGGGATTGAATGGCGACTGGCCAGCCTACAGCTGGTGCTCTCACCGCTGGTTTTTTATTTGGTCAAGGGTTGGCGGCGGATCGCTCGCAAGGCGACGCGGCAGGGCACGCGCGCCATGGCCAACGTGAACGCCGCAATTCAGGAGGCGGTCACCGGCATTAGCGTGGCCAAGAATTTCCGTCAGGAAGCAGCTATTTACGAGGAGTTTTCGGCGGTGAACGCGGAATCGTATCGCATTAACTTCCGCCGCGGACTGGTGCTCTCCACCGTTTTCCCGGTGCTCAACGCGCTATCCGGAATCGGCGTGGCGCTGATTCTGTACGCCGGTGGGCGTGCGGTTGGCATCGACGTGATTTCGGTCGGGGCGTGGTATCTTTTCGTCTCCACGGTGGATCGCTTCTGGTTTCCGATGATGCAACTGGCTGCGTTCTGGAGCCAGTTTCAGAGCGGGCTAGCGGCGGCTGAGCGCGTCTTCGCGCTCATTGACGCCGAGCCATCGGTGCTGCAAACCGCTGAGGATGCTTTCACCGTGACCCCGGGCGGCATCTCCTTCGAGGGCGTGGATTTCTATTACAGCGAAAATGAGCCCGTGCTGCGCGATTTCTCGCTGCAAATTGAGCCGGGCGAGAGCGTGGCGCTGGTCGGGCACACCGGGGCGGGCAAGTCGTCGCTGCTCAAGCTGCTGGCGCGCTTTTATGAATTCCAAGGCGGGGTCATCTGCGTCGGCGGTCACGACGTGCGCTGCTTCGAGCTGCGCCTATACCGCCGCCAGCTCGGCATCGTGTCACAGTCCCCGTTCCTTTTCTCGGGCACGGTGGCTGATAACATCCGCTATGCCTGCCCGGGCGCGAGCGCGGAAGAAATCCTTTCGGTGGCGCAACGCATCGGGGAGGGCGAATGGCTCCAGACTCTGCCCGACGGGCTGCAGACTGACGTGGGCGAGCGCGGCGCGCGGCTATCGCTGGGGCAACGGCAGCTGGTGGCGCTGACGCGTGTGCTGCTGCAGGCCCCGGCCGTGTTCCTGCTTGACGAGGCCACTGCGAGCGTCGATCCTTTCACCGAGTCTCAGATTCAAGAGGCGCTGGATTTGATTCTGCGAGAGCGCACCTCCATCCTGATTGCGCATCGCCTTTCCACCGTGCGCTCGGCCGACCGTATAATCGTGTTGCGCGAGGGAGAGATTATCGAGCAGGGCAGCCACGGGCAGCTTATGGCGGCGGGCGGCCATTACGCGGAGCTTTATGATACCTATTTCCGGCATCAGTCGCTGCAGTACATCGAGCAAGAGGCCGCGCTTTCTGCCTGACGAACTGCGCAAACCCCCGGCGTGTGCGCGGCGTCCATCTGATGCTGCCCTTCGGGCGCTATCAGGTCGCGGCCGAGATTATGCAGGCGCTGCGGCGCTGACCCTGCTCAGGGCAGCGCGAGCAGAAAAGCAGTAAGGTCTTCAATTTCGGTGGTGCTCAGGCCGGCGGCCACATTGTGTTCGTTCCCGGTGTGGAGAGCATCCGGCAGCGTGGTGGCGCTGCCATCGTGGAAGTAGGGCGCGGTCATCCACAGGGCGCGCAGCGAGGGTGTGTCGAAGTTGGTTCCGCGACCATGGCTGTTCTTCTCTTTGGCCGCGTTGCCGGTGCCAACATCGTGCAGCTGTAGGTCGGTGTACAACGGTGGAGGGTGGCAGCTCTGGCACTCCAGTGTGTTGAACACGGCCTCGCCGCGCGAGAGCTGCTCCGGGCTGGCAGCATATGGGGAGGGCGGAATCTCCAGTATGGCCATGTACATCGCCAGCGCGTCCAGTTCCGGAGAGAGGCCGGCGTGCGCGCTCCCCAGCGTGTCATGCGCCTCTCCCTCTATCAACCCGGATCCTATCTGAATATCACGGATGGTGATTTCCACATCCTGAAGCTCATCGAGGTCGCCTGACCAATGCATCGGCAGCGTCTGGGCCACTCCGAGCAATGAAGGCGTGTTGCGCGGGCCATCGGGGAACCCCAACCAGGTGCGCGTGTCCATCATGCCGTCGAAGTGGCAGGTGGCGCACGAGATCCAGTTGTCGGTGGTGAGCACTGGTGCGGCGGCCGAATTGAAGATGCGCTTGCCCAGCAGGATGGGCTCGGGCAGCGGGATTTCAGTCAGGGTGACGGTCTCTGCGATTGTGTGCATCTCGGTTTCCATCACGGAGAGCGTGCCATCCAGCACATTGTTCACAAAGACGCGCGCACCGTCCGGCGAGATGGCGATGCCGCGCGGGTTGGCGCCGACGGAGATGTGTGCCACCCCCTGGTTTGTGGAGAGGTCTATCACCGAGAGGTCGTCACTGCCCGCGTTGGCGAGGTACAACATCTTCCCGTCCGGTGAGAGCGCCACAGCGAAGGGCATGTTGACCGGCCGATCGGCAGTGTCAAGCGTAACGCGCTCCCGTACGATCAGCCGGAACGCCCCCAGGTCAAGCACATTGACCACCGGGAAAACAGTACTGTCAAAGAGCATGGCCGTGTTGGTCACGTTGGAGCGCGTTTGCGGCAGGTAAGCTTTGGTGCCGTTGGGCGAGATGGCGACAAACTGCGAGAGATTAGTGCTCGCCCCGGTGGTGATATTCGCTTTCACTTCCAGCGAGCGCGCGTCAATGAGCGTGACGCGCCCGCTGAACAAATGCGTGACGTAAAGCGACGCCCCGTCTGCGCTCAGCGCCAGCCCGGCTGGAAAGGGCGCAACCGCGATGTGCGCCAGCCGCTCTCCGCTGTTGTGGTCGAGCACGCCAACATGTCCCGGCGCGAATTCGGAAACGAAAACGCGCGCGCCATCCGTGACTACTCCGTAAGGCATGGAACCGACCGCATAGCTGCCGACCTCCACCAGCTGCGCCAGATCCAGCAGTGAGAGCGTTGCCCCGGCGTGATTGGTGACCAACGCCGATTGCGAGTCGGGCGCGATAGCGAGCGTGCGCGGGTCATCGCCGACCGGAATCTCGGCCAGGATTTGCAGCGACTGCGCGTCGAGCACGGTGACCGAGTCGCTGTCCGGGTTAACCGCCACAACCATCCTACCGTCGGGCGAGACGGCCACAGCCCCGGCGGAAACCGGTTGCCCGGGAGCCGCGGCGGCGACTATTGTCGCTGTTGGCGCAGCTCTGGTCGGGGTGGGCTCAGCGGTGGGGGTGGCGGCTGCAGTTGTTGTGGCGATATCCGCCGCGCTCGAAACGGCCCGAGGGCTGGCGGTTAAAGTGGGCGCGGCGCATCCGGCGAAAAGGGCGAAAAGAACAGGCCAAGAAAATGATAGCCGGTGCATGTCATTTCAGGACGCGTGCAGGCCGCCGGCGGCCGATGGGGTCAGACCGCTTCCCCGGCGCGCCTCATTGCGTCGGCTCGCACACATACACGTCGTCAAAGAGCACCACGCTCGCGTCAAGCACCTCAATACTCCTCACTGTATCGACCCCATGCTTCTCGACATGCCCTAATCTGGCGCAGCGGGTACCCTTGCGCCGTGCGTGACGATGGTCCCTGCGGCCTGTCGGCCATCATCAGATGTGGAGAAGAAAGTAACTATCACGGTATCACCAAGCCCTGTCTCCCTGGCTGCATAAGGGAATGACCCCGGCTGTAAATCTGACGGATCCCCGTAGTCGAAGTTGTTGGCCAATTCGTTCAGGGCGGCCGGGTCCATGCGCCAGGAGATCAAGTTATCGGACAGCGCGACCGTTTCATCGACGAGAACGATGCTGGGCATGGTGACGGTCACGTGAGCGCTGTTCGCTTTCCAATCTGCCGGCAGTTCCGCCACGAAGTCGGCTGTTTTGACCTCCCGCGTGAACCAATCCGCTGACGTCACTTGGGACAGATCTGTCGAGATCGCAAGGTCTTGCACTCCTCCATCTGTGACAACAAAGGTGAAGGTCGCGCCGTCAGGAGTGAGTGGGCCACCCGTGGGGTAAGGGGATTCCACCGGCCCGGAGCTGGTCATGCCGTCATGGGTCAACCTTAGGTCAACTGTCCACAACCCCGGCTGTTCAACCACGAAGTCATCGGCGGGGTCGTAGAAATAGCCAATAGCGTTCGCGCGGC
>CAJWGI010000131.1 GCA_913031335.1 uncultured Anaerolineales bacterium
CGCCAGCGTGACAGCGCCCGAAAGGAACGCGAGCACAGCGAGGCGACGCGCGCGCAGGCCGAAGACCGACAAGCCGAACTGGAAACTAGTTTGGCAGCAATCGACGACGAGCGCCGCTCCATCCTGATGGCTGCGCGCGAACAGGCACAGGCGGAACTGGCCACGCTGCGCACCGAGACAAAGCGCCTGCGCCGCCTCCTGAAGGCCGGCGGCTTGCCGCTGCAGGAATTGCAGCTCGTGGCACAGCAGGTGTGCGCTCTGGAAGAGAAGGTCACGCTGCCGATTTCCGCCGATCCGCTCGGGGAGCACGGGCCTGAGCGCGCGTTGCGTCTGGGCGACAGCGTGCGCGTGGAACGCCTGCAGGCCGAGGGCGTCGTCACCGCGCTGAGCGGCAGCGAGGCCGAGGTGCAGATCGGGCGGCTGCGCCTGCGCGCCGGGCTGGATGAGCTGCGCCCCGGCAGCGCCGACGCCCACCATAATTCCCCACGCTCCGAATCCATGCAAAGCGTGCGCGTGCGTGCGGCCTCGCCGGGCATGGAGCTGCACCTTCGCGGCCAGCGCATCGAGGACGGGATGCACAATCTGGAGCGCTACCTGGATGCCGCCGTGCTGGCCGAGCTTCCCTGGGCGCGCATCGTGCACGGCAAGGGCACCGGGCAGATGCGCCGGGCTGTGCACGATGCGCTGCGCACGCACCCGGAAGTCAAATCATTCCGGTCGGGCGAACCGGGCGAGGGCGGCGACGGGGTGACGGTGGCGATGTTGGAGGGATGAGTGTTTCCGGCACAACGAACATCGTGCTCTAACGAGAGGCCGCCCTTTCGGTACCATCATAACCGTCTGCACTGCGAATCCGTCGCTCTCGAGCAACTGACAACTGAATACGGCACCCCGCTGTACGTATACTCCGCGGAAAGCCTGCGCGCCAACATCGTGGCCATGCAGGCCGCCTTCGCCGCGCTCCAGCCGCTCATCTGCTTCGCGGTGAAGGCCAACGACAACCTCGTCATCCTGCGCACATTCGCCGCAGCCAGGCTAGGCTTCGATGTGGTCTCGGGCGGTGAGCTGCACCGCGCGCAACTCGCGGGCGCGCAGCCGGGGCGCTGCGCCTTTGCCGGCGCGGGCAAAACCGACGCCGAATCGCGCCGGAAGCAGCGCGTTCCGCTGCGTTTGAATCCGGGCGTCACACCGGACACGCATCGCTACATCGTCACCGGCAGCGCAGAATCAAAATTCGGCCTGCCGCCCGAGGACGCCCGCCGGCTGGCAGACGCACAGTGGCCAAACCTGGTACTGCGCGGCGCACACATTCACATCGGCTCGGAGCTGCCCGAAACAGCCCCGCTGCTGACCGCTCTCGATTGCGCGCTCGAGTTTCTGGAAGCGCTCCCCGCAAACTGGGACACACTCGATATCGGCGGCGGCTTCCCGGTGCAGTACCGTCCAGAGGGGAGCATGCCCACAGTCCCCGAGTTCGCCAAGGCGATCGCAGCGCGGCTGCAGGCCTTTCCGCGCCGATTGCGCTTAATCGTCGAGCCCGGGCGCAGCCTGCTGGCAGTAATGGATGTGGGCGCTTATGGCTACAGCATGACCTCGCACTATAACGCACATCCGCGCCCGGCGGAGGTGCTGGTGAAGGGCGATAGTTACCGCCTCATCCGCCGCCGCGAGAGCTACGCAGACCTGAACGCGGCCGACGTGAGAGAATAGCGCTAACGCGCCTCAGCCAGCGTCAGCGCGTGCTCAAAGATGGCGAGGCCTTCCTCGGCCTCGGCACGGGTGAGCACCAGCGGCGGGGCCATGCGCACCACGCTCTCTCCAGCGGGCAGCAGCAGCAGACCGTGTATAAAAGCAAGCTGCGCCACCCGCTCCGCGAGCGCTTTCGCCGGAACACGCGAATCGCGCTCGCGCACCAGGTCGATTCCAATCATCAACCCCTTTCCGCGCACATCCCCGATGGCAGCGTGACGCCCCGCGATTTCCGCTAGAGCGTCCTGCAGGAACACGCCCTGTTCGCGGGCATTCTGCAGCGCGCCATCTTGCAGTACCGCAATCGTCGCCAAGGCAGCCGCACATCCCAGCGGGTTACCCCCAAAGGTGTTGCCGTGGCTACCGGCCGGCCAGGTGGAAATGTGCTCGCGCGCAATCATCGCGCCCAGCGGCAGCCCGCTGGCGATGCCTTTCGCGCTGCAAACAATGTCAGGCTCCACTCCCCAGTGCTCGATGGCCCACCACTTGCCGGTGCGCCCCATGCCACTCTGAACTTCATCGGCGATTAGCAGAATGCCGTGCCGGTCACACAGGGCGCGCAGGCGCGCGAAGAAACTCTCGGGCGGGACAATGTAGCCGCCCTCGCCCTGAATCGGCTCCACGAGCACAGCCGCCACCTGCTGCGGCGAGAGCAGCCGCCGGAAGATCACCTCTTCCAGATAGCGCATGACAGCCTCGCCGCAATCAGCGTCACCCGGCTGCGCCGCCAGCAGCGGGCGGAACGGGTCGGGATAGGGAATGTGCGTCACCCCGGGCATCATGCCGAATCCCTCGCGCTGCGTTGTCTTGCTCGCGGTGAAAGAGAGCGCGCCGGTGGAGCGCCCGTGGAATGCGCCCAGAAAGCCAATGAAATTATCGCGGCCGGTGTGATGCCGCGCCAACTTGAGCGCCGCTTCCACCGCCTCGGTACCGGAATTGACCATGAAGACGCGCGCCGGTTCGCTGAACGGGCGCAGCTGGTTCAGTTTTTCCGCCAGCAGCACCCATTGCTCGTGGTAATAATCAGATGAAACATGCAGGAACTTCTCGGCCTGCTCTCGCAGCGCCGCCACCACGCGCGGGTGACAGTGGCCGGTGGCGTTGACCGCGATTCCGGCCACAAAATCGAGGAAGCGATTGCCGTCCACATCGAAAACGCGCGCGCCCTGCCCGCGGCTCATGGCGAACGGGTATGGCCGCCCGTACGCCTGCGAAACCACGCTCTCGTCACGCGCAATCAGCGCCTGCGCTCTGGGGCCGGGAACGTTCATTCGGGTGATGCCGTCACTGGGGGACATTTCTGATCTGACCTCGCGATGTGATACCGGGCGCGGCCAAAAGCTGTGCGTCCGTCGCTGCGAGATTATACCGTGCGCGCGCGGCCGGTAAAGCCACCCTCACGCTTTCCGGATCCTATGCGTCCGAAGAATACCAGTGACGCCGAGAATCTCAATGTGATTCTAACGCTCCCCGGGGTAGAATGAGTACATGAACGCCCCGGTTGTTTCCGTGCTGCTGCCGGCACACAACGCGGCGACCACACTCCCCGAGACGCTTGCCAGCCTTCGGGCGCAGTCGCTGTCGGATTCCGAAGTTGTGGCGGTGAACGATGGCTCCAGCGACGAGAGCGGAACAATCCTGCAGGCCTGCGCCGCAGACGACCCGCGCGTGCGCCCCATCCAGCTCCCGCGCGTCGGCCTGATTGAAGCGCTCAACCGCGGCCTATCTGCCTGTCGGGGCGAGTTCGTAGCGCGCATGGACGCTGATGACCTCGCGCACCCGCTCCGATTCGAGCTGCAGGCCGAGCGGTTGCGCGCACAACCGGGGCTGAGCGTGGTCAGCTGCCTTGTCGAGCCCTTTCCGTCCGAAACGGTGACGGAAGGATTCCGCCGTTACGTCGAATGGTTGAACGGGCTGACCACGCCGACCGAAATAGCGCGCGACATGTTCATCGAAAGCCCGCTGCCGCACCCTTCCGTCATGCTGCGCCGCACCGAGCTGTTGGCGCTGGGCGGCTATCACGAGCGCGGCTGGGCAGAGGATTACGACCTCTGGCTGCGCTACCATCTGGCGGGGAAACGAATGGAGAAAATTACGCAGACCTTGCTTCGCTGGCGCGACCACCCGGAGCGCGCCACGCGCACCGACGCGCGCTATTCGGTGGAGAATTTCCTGCGCGCCAAGGCTCACTATTTGCTGCGCGGCCCACTGCGCGGCCGCGACGCTGTCATCATCTGGGGAGCGGGGCAAATGGGCCGGCGCCTCTCCAAGCACCTTGTGCGCGGGGGCGCTCCGTTGCTCGCCTTTCTTGATATCGACGTGGGAAAAACCGGCCGCACGCTGCGCGGTCGCCCAATTCACTCCGCTGCTGATTTGCCGGATCTGTGGCGACAGCACACCCACCCCGCATTGCTGGCCGCGGTCGGCTCGCGCGGCGCACGGGCACTAATCCGCGCGCGGCTGCAAGAGTGGGGATTCACGGAAAGCGCAGATTTCTGGTGTGTGGCCTGACGCAATCACAGCCCATTGGTTGACGTCAAGCCTGAATTCTTAGATTGGAAGATAGGTACAATTAGAGTAATCGGAAAAGGCAGAAAGGAAACCTTCGCTCCCTTTGGGAAGCTGACGAGACAATACCTAGGCGAATGGCTGACAGTTTTCGTCTGAAACTACCTCTACGAATACGTCCTGCACTTCTGGGGTAGAAGTTGGGGTTGGTTAAGGTGCTGGTGTGGAGGTGGGCGTAGGTGATGGCGCTGTCTGCGGCCTAGGGCATGGATCAGTGGCTTCCGGCCGGGCTTTATCCGCTATGGTTGCCTTTTGCGCACCAACGCCAGAAATACCAGCGTTGCTGAGGGGACGCGCACATCTTTGCGGGAGAGGACATCAAGAACCTGCTGGATTGAATGTCACTGAGCATCTACTGTTTCAAACACTCCCTAGGTTA
>CAJWGI010000132.1 GCA_913031335.1 uncultured Anaerolineales bacterium
GTCCCGGTGGGCTCCGCGGTCTTCAAAACCGTTGGTGGGTCGCCCGAGCGAGCCACGGTGGGTTCGACACCCATCCATCCCCGCCTCTTATCGCGTAAGCCCTCGGCGCTGGCGCGGCGTGATAGAATGGATCATTCAAGCGATTGTGGCTTGTCACAATGACCAATCACACTGCTGCTCAAAATAACGATATACCCACCGAAGAACTCATCACCGTGATCTCACAGGTCATGGACATCCATGACACCACGGTGGGATGGGAGCGTTATGCGCTGCGGGTGCGTGGACGCCTGTCAATTGAATCTGAGCGCGCTTACGAACAACTAGAGCGCGAAATGCTCGCGTTCGGTTTTACGCCGCTCTTTCGTTTGGAAGGGGACGAACACGTGGTGCTGGTGACGCCCGGAGTTGTGCAGCCAAAGGCGTCGAACCCGGTTGTCAACATCGTTCTCTTTGTGGCCACGCTGCTCAGCGTGCTCTATGCCGGCAGCATGCAGGGCGGCGCGGCAGGAGAAATGCCGTTTGCCGAGCCGGCGGATTTTTCAGTCTGGTCAGTCGCGCGCATGCTGTGGACTGGCTGGCCCTTCGCCGCCAGCCTGCTCGGAATTTTGCTCGCGCACGAGCTAGGGCATTATTTTGCCGCGCGCTGGCACGGCGCGCCCGTAACGCTTCCGTATTTTATTCCGCTCCCCACCGGTTTTTTGGGAACGATGGGCGCAGTCATCCGCATGAAAGCGCCCATCCGCAACCGACGCGCGCTGCTGGATATTGGCGTTGCCGGGCCTCTTGCCGGCCTTGCGGTTGCGCTGCCGGTGGTGATAGTTGGACTCGAACTCTCTGAGATGAGCGTGCTGCCGACGGGTGGCTTCTTGCTGGAAGGAAACTCGATTCTCTATCTGCTGGCCAAATTCCTGGTTCACGGGGAATTCTTGCCCCGACCGGCGAGCTATGGCGGGATGCCTGCACTGCTGTACTGGGTGGTGTTTTTCTTCACCGGTCAGCCCGCGCCTTTCGGTGGCGTCGATGTGCTCATTCATCCGATCGCGCTGGCAGGTTGGGCTGGGTTGCTGGTGACCGGGCTGAACCTGATTCCGGCCGGGCAGCTGGATGGCGGCCATGTGTTTTACGTGCTCATAGGGCGGGCGGTGCGTAAATGGCAGCCGCTCATTATTGGCGGATTGCTGTTGCTCGGACTCGCATGGCGCGGGTGGTGGTTCTGGGCTGTGCTGATTTACATGTTCGGACGCCAACACCCGCAGCTGCTGGACGAGATAACGCCGCTGGATCCCGGGCGCAGGGCGGTGGCGCTGGCCACGCTGTTCCTGTTCTTTCTGGTGATTGCGCCTATTCCGCTGCAGATTTATTAGCGTCCTCATGGGCAACCCGGCCCATCTCTTCAATTGAATATCCCGGCAGGGCCGAGACGGCGGCGCGAAAGTCGCGGTCGTGCAAAAGGTCGAGCAGCGGGCGCAGCAGTGCGCTCTTTCGGTGCTCGTGAGGGATTGCCAGATCGTAGCGCTCGCTGGCAAGTGGGATGAAATCCAGTTCCAGCGCCGTCGCGACTGCGCGGATGCCGAGGCCGACGTCGGCGGCGCTGGATGCCACCGCGGCCGCTACGGTGAGGTGGGTGTACTCCTCGCGCTCGTAACCATGCACGTCATCTGCCGTCAAACCGGTTTGCTCCAGATGGTAATCCAGCAACACGCGCGTGCCTGCGCCGCGCTGGCGGTTAATGAAGAGCACGTCGGGTCGGGCGAGGTCATTGATGTTGCGGATACCCTTTGGGTTCCCGTGCGCGACAATAAAGCCCTGCTCGCGGCCGACAAGCGTGATTAGAGAGATGGGCACATCCGGCAGATATTGTTGCACGTAGCTGCGATTGTACTCGCCCGTTTCCGCGTTTAGCAGGTGGCAGCCCGCCAGATGACACTCGCCACGGCGCAGCGCGATGAGACCGCTCAGGCTGCCGACGTTGGCGGACACCAATCTCAATCCGTGTCCTTTGGCGGCGAGGTGTTGCGCCAGTAGGTCGAGGGTCAGGTCGTGTGAGCCGATAGCCACAATGCTGCGTTCAATCTGGTCGGGGCGGCAGTAAAGGTCCACGCGCACCTGTTCCCCTGCCGGGTAGCCTTCCGAAAAGCGGGGGATGCGCACGATGCCATCGGCGCGCACCAGCGAGGTGATGATACCCGCGCCGCGCGAAAGCGGTGTGGCCACCACGTTCTCGCCGACCTTGCCGACTGCGACGCGCATGAAGTCGTCATCACCGGTGGGCGATAGCACTTTACGCGCAAGGGTGGCTTGCATCGTCAGTGGCGTTTCATCCGCCAGGCCTTGCCAGCGTGCCAACAAGGGTCGCACCAGAATTTCGCCGGTGAGCGCAGTGCTCACCGGGTAGCCAGGAACGCCAATTACCGGCACAGGGGTTTCGCGCGGGGATGCTGGTGTAGTGTCCAGCAGCCCGAGGATGACGGGGTGGCCAGGGCGCACCGCGATGCCGTGCACGAGCACGGACCCCAGCTCTGCAATGGCCTCGGCGGAGTAGTCTTCCGACCCGCGCGATGAGCCGGCGTTAAGCAACACAAGGTCGTGCGTTTCGGCGGCGCTGCGCAGTGCGGCGAGGATATCCGCTTTGCGGTCAGGCACGATATCCCAGCACCTGGCGCGGCCACCCCATTGCTCCACCTGCGCTGCAAGCATGAGTGAGTTGTATTCGAGAATCTGGCCGGGTTTCACTGTGCTGCCGGCGGGGACAAGTTCGCTGCCGGTCGGTATTACTGCCACACGGGCGCGGCTGCGCACAACCACCTTGGCGTGGCCGCCCGCGGCGACAGCGCCGATATCCACTGGCCTCAGGCGATGGTTTGCGGGCAGGACCAATTCGGTGGCCACTATATCTTCCCCCATCGCCCGGACGTGGTGCCAAGGGGAAGCGGAGAGATAGAACTGGATGGTGGTAGTAGGGTCGCCCTCCGGCTGCACGTTCTCGATTGGGATGACCGCATTCGCCCATTGCGGCAGGGCATCACCGGTATCGACGTATGTGGCCTGCTCTGGGACGGTGAGAGTCGCCGGCGCGGTCTCGGTGGCCGTGGTGGTGTCTGCTGCGCGCACCGCGTAACCGTCCATAGCTGCGGCGTGATAATGGGGCTCGGAAATACGCGCCCAGATTGGCTCGGCGGTGACGCGGCCACACGCTTCGGGAAGCGAAACGATTTCGCCCGGGAGGGCTGAGTACAGGCCGTGTTTTTCGAGCGCATCTCGCCAATGTGCTCGCGCTTCTGCAAGCGGGATGTCCTCGAGGTAGACATTGCCTTTGCGCATAGGCGATAATTAATACAACCGCACATCCACAATCTCGCCCTGACTCAGTCCATTAGAGTTGAGCGGTACTGTGACCGAGCCATCGGAGCGCACCAGCGTGAAAATCAGGTTGGATTTGCCGAAAACCGGTTCTGCCAGTGTTTCGCCGTCCCGGTGGAGTATGCGCACGGGTACATGGTCTTCGCGACCGGCGGCGGAGGCCACGTTTCGCGTCAAATGGGCGGAGACCTTAGTTGCGTCGAGGGCAAGGGCGCCCTGCAGGAAATGCAGGGTGGGGAGTAGCAGTATTCTGGCAATCACCATGGCGCTGACCGGGTTTCCCGGCAACCCGAACGCCGGTTTCCCATTAGCAACAGCGAGGATGGTGGGCTTTCCGGGTTTGATGGCCACCCCGTGCAGCAACACTCCCGGCGCGCCGAGACTATGCAGAACCTGCTCAGTGATGTCGCGCACGCTCGCGGAACTGCCGGCGGATATCGCCAAAACGTCGCACTCGCGCAGCGCCTTTTCGGCGGTATTTTTCAGGCTGGCTAAGTCATCGGGGACAATGCCGTAGCGCTTCGGCAGCCCGCCGACGCTTGCGACGAGGCCACTCAGCGTGTAGGAATTGATATCACGCACCTGACCGGGCCCGGTTGCGGCCTCCGGAGGCATCACCTCGTCTCCGGTGGCAATCAGGGCGACGCTGGGCCTTCGTGCCACTTCTATGTGCGTGATTCCTAGCGCCATAAGTGCGCCCAGGTCTTGCGGTCGCAGCCGTAGACCGGATGGCAATATCTCTGTGCCGCGAGTGACGTCCTCGCCCACCTTCAGCACGTTCTCTCCGACCGCGGCGGCCTTGAGTATTTCTATTTCGTTTTCGCGGCTGGGCTGCGTGTTCTCGACCTTCACGACAGCATCCGCGTTTTCCGGGAGCATGCCGCCAGTGTGGATCAGTGTAGCATGGGCAGGTTGCAGGCTGATAGCCGGCACGCTGCCCATGCGGATTTCTCCTGCCACTTTCAAATACGTGGGCAGGCTCGGGGTTGCTCCGAAGGTGTCTCGCGCGCGCACGGCGTAGCCATCCATGGATGAGCGCGGAAACGCGGGTAAATCTGCGGGGGAATCGATGCCGGCCGCCAACACCCGCCCCAGAGCAGCTGCAGTGGGGACGCTCTCAGGCGGCAGCGTCCCGGGCAGTCGCTCGAGAAGGCGCTGCAATGCCTCGGCCGGAGGCAGCAGCGTAAAGAACTCGGTCATGTGCGCGGCACCTTCCCGTAGCTAATTGCGTTGGAGCGCGGAGTGGATTTCGCTCGCATGTTGGGCCTCGTGCTCGGCGTATCGGCGCATGAACCCTTCGACCGTGAGC
>CAJWGI010000133.1 GCA_913031335.1 uncultured Anaerolineales bacterium
TTCGCGGCCGACCTCTACCGCATGTACACCCGCTACGCTGAAAACCGCCGTTGGCGCGCCGAAATAATCTCCTCCAACGCCAGCGGCATCGGCGGCTACAAGGAATTGATCATGGAGATAAAAGGCAAACGCGCCTATTCGCACCTGAAATACGAATCCGGCGTTCACCGCGTGCAGCGCGTGCCCGAAACCGAGACTCAGGGCCGCATCCACACCTCCACCGCCACCGTGGCCGTGATGGCCGAGGTGGACGAGGTGGAGATCAACATCCCTGAGAGCGAGGTGAAACTGGAGGTCTATCGCGCGGGCGGCGCCGGGGGCCAGCACATGCAGAAAAACTCCACCGCCGTACGCCTCATTCACCAGCCCACCGGCGTGGTCGTCCAGTGCCAGGACGAACGTTCACAGCTGCAAAACCGGTTGCGCGCCATGGCAATCCTGCGCGCGCGCCTTTACGAAATGGAGGCGGAGAAGCGCCGCAGCGAGGAGGAGGCCACGCGACGCGCGCAGGTCGGTACCGGTGACCGCAGCGAGAAAATCCGCACTTACAACTTCCCCCAGAACCGCGTCACCGACCACCGCGTCAGCATGACCGTGCACAACCTGGAAGGCGTGCTGAACGGCGACATTGATGATTTCATCGAAGAACTCGCCACCCGCGAGGAAGCCGCCCGTCTTGCCGAAGCCGGGATTTAAACGCGGTACAGCGCGCCCATGAGCACCCCTGCCACAGTTGCCACTGCCCTGCGCCACGGCGCGCGCGGGTTGCCCGCCAAGAACTCAAACCTAGAGGCCGAGCTGCTTCTGGCGCACTCACTGTGCGTACCGCGCAGCTGGCTGCACGCCCACCCCGAAAAGCAACTTTCTGACGCACAGCGCCGACACTACCGGCAGCGCCTGAAGCAGCGCGAAGCGGGCCGGCCGCTGCCACACCTGCTGGGGCGCTGGGAATTTTTCGGGCTGGAGTTTCGGGTGGACGCGCGCGCGCTTATTCCGCGCCCGGAAACCGAACTGCTGGTGGAGCACGCAATTGCCATCGGGCAGCGGCGCGTCGCGGGCCGCGAATTCACCATCGCGGATGTCGGCGTCGGTTGCGGAATCATCGCGATCACACTGGCGCTGCAGCTGCCGCGTGCGCTCATCACTGCCAGCGATATTTCGCGCCCGGCCCTGCGCCTGACGCGCGAGAACGCCCGCCGCCATGGCGCAAGCGCCCGTATCCACTGCGTGCAGGCTGATTTGCTCGCCGGCCTCGATAGATTCGATCTCATTTGCGCCAATCTGCCTTACATCAACGGCGCGGAGTTAAACACCCTTGCCGTCGCGCAGCACGAACCCCGGTTGGCGCTGGATGGCGGCCATGACGGTCTGCGCGTTATCGACCGGTTGCTCTCAAGCGCGTGGCGGCACCTGCGGCCTAGCGGCAGCCTACTGCTCGAAATCGGCGCAGCGCAGGGCGCGGCGGCGCTGCAACTCGCGCGCGCCCGCATCCCGCAGGCGCATTGCTGCGTGCTGCCCGATCTGGCCGGACGAGCGCGGCTGCTACGCATCAATTGCGCCTGAGAGCCGCGCATCCACAAAAGCACGATGACGCAGGCCCTATCGGCCTCAGACGAAACTGCCCTTACAGAGGCAGCCGCCGCGCTAAAACGGGGCGGATTGGTGGCTTTCCCGACCGACACGGTATATGGCATCGGCGCAAAATACGACGACCGCCGCGCGGTACGCCGCCTTTACGCGGTCAAAGCACGCCCACTGGAGAAAGCGATTCCTATTCTCGTCGGCGCTCTATCTGATATGGAGGGGTTGACGGCCTCCTTTCCAGCCGCCGCCCAGGCGCTCACGGAGGCATTCTGGCCGGGCGCACTCACGCTGGTGCTGCCGCGCAGCGCGAAAGTCCCAGCCGTGGTTGCGCCGGGTGTCACCGTGGCCGTGCGAATGCCAGCGCATCAGTGGCTGCTGGCGCTGCTGCAAACAGTCGGCCCGCTGGCGGTCAGCAGCGCAAACCGCTCCGGCCAAGCGCCTGCGCTCTCGGCCGAGGCGGCGCGCGCCGCGCTCGGCAACCGCATTGACCTGATAATCGACACCAGCCTGGCCTCCGGCGCAAAACCATCCACCATCGCGGATTGCAGCGTACACCCACCCGCAGTGCTGCGTGAGGGGCCGGTAACCGTGGCGCAGCTGCGCGCAGCACTGCGGGAAACCGGGTAGCCTTTCGGAGCAAATGGCCGCTCAAAAACAGCTGGCCGCCGTGTACGCGGCGCTGTGCATCCTGACTACCGGCTTCGCCGGTTGCGATGTTGTCCCGGGCCTGCGGTTCAGCGCGACGCCGACAGCTACGCGCACCCCAACGCCGACGCCCACACACACCGCCACGCCGACAGACACGCCCACTCCAACCCTCACGCCCACCGTCACTCCCACGCCGACGCCCACACACACCGCCACACCGACAGACACGGCCACTCCAACCCTCACGCCCACTGTCACTCCCACGCCGACCCCAACGCCGGTGCCGGTGCAGGAACTCCCGTTCATGGACGACTTCAGCGACGCGGAAAGCGGCCTGCCACAGGAAACTTACACTAACCTGAGCGCAGAATACGGTCCCGATGGCTTCAGCATGCAGATAAACGATTCGGAATTCCTGCAACTGAGCGCCTATCCGTACCCCTTCCCCGCCGACCTTACCATCAGCGCCGAAATCACTTTCGGCAATCAAGCCGACACGCTCATCGGCATTGCCTTTCGGGTGCAGGATCAGGAGAACTTCTATCTTTTCGCGCTGGACGGTTACGCCAATTACATGGTCTTCAGGGTCATCCCCGGCGATCTGGAGGTGCTGTATGATTCCTATGCGCCGCAGCTCTCCGATGGGCTTTTCCTGACAGAGCGTATCCGCGTGGATGTGCAGGGCAACCGCTTCCAGGTTTTCGCCAACGATTTGCTGCTCACCACTGTGGAGGACGACATGCTGAGCAGTGGTGGGGTTGGACTAGCCGGATGGACGTTGGACGAACCCGACAGCGTAACCTTCAACAGCCTGAAAGTGACCGATTTCGAAGATCGCGCTTTGCCTGCGTCGGCTGATTGCCAACTGATCCCACCCGGCGCATTTGCCGAAGCACCCAGCAGCGATGTACGTCTCTTTCCATTCGGGCCGCTGGGCGCGGATGCGGTCGCGCGTGTACCCGTGCAGCCCGAAGACGTCTCGCTGCTGTTCTCGGCCCAGACGGCCGCCCGCGATGACATCGTGGTGGTGGATTCCATCACCGCTCCAGACGGTGAGCTGCTCTACCAGTCGAGCAAGGCGAACGGCGCCGAATTCAGCAGCGCGTACTTCTCGCAGCCGCTTCTCAACGAAGGGGAGCTGACATTCTATTTGCCACCCGCGCCACAGCGCCCGCTTCAACCCGGAGTTTATGAAATCGTGCTTTACACCGCTCGCGGACAGCCCATCTGCGATGCGGCCGCCGTCATCCGCAGCGGGCCGGCGCAGGGCACGCAGGCAATCGACCTGAACTTGTGGGTGCTAAGCGACGCGCCGGAGGCCAACCAACCCGAGCAGCGCGCCGGGCTCGGCGCGGATATCCGCGCCGCCGTAGACCGCATCCTCAACCAGCAGGAGATGCAGCTGGGCGCGCTGAACTTCTTCGAGGCCGGCCCGGACGAAAAAGCGCGCTTTGCGCGCAGCGATGAAAACGCGCTGGCTGCGATCTGTCAGGCCATGGCGTTGCAGGCCGGAAGCGCGCGCGCCTGGAACATAGCGCTGGTGGATTCGTACCAGATATTCACGGGAGTGGATGGCGAACCGGAGCCGGTGTTCGGCATGGCGCCGCTCCCCGGCAGCGCTTTCGCACCGGGCTCGCTGAACTCATGCGGCGTGATAGCCTGGGAGGCGCACGAGGGTGATTATAATGAGCTCGGCGCAACCATCGCGCACGAGGGCTCGCACTTTCTCGGCTTGCCCCACACAACCGAGTCGGATGGGCTGTTTTTCGACCTTTTTGCAGATACTCCCGGATGCCCTGCGGAGATATACGACACAGACGCGAGCGGCGAGGTGGAGGACAGCGAATGCGCGCAGGCCGGCGCCGACAACTACATGTTCTGGCAGAGCAGCGGCGTGTTCGAGGATTTCATCATCAGTGCGGAGCAGGCGTGGACCATCCGCCGCCACCCGCTATTTTACCCATTGGAGTCTGGCCAGTGAGTGCTGCTGCTTCCCCACCCGCCAGCCCGGCCACGGTGCTGGGCATCGATGCCAGCCGCAGCACGGTGCGGCAGCGCACTGGCACCGAAACGTACTCGCTTCATCTCATCCGCGCATTGTTGCAGCTGCCGGCGCGCTACCGCTGGCGGCTGTACTTCCGCGACGCGCCGTCGCCGGAACTCTTTCCAGCAGCGGCGCACATCGAGCAGCGCGTCATCCCCTTTCCGCGCCTGTGGACCCATCTGCGCCTCGCACCGGAGTTGGTGCTGCGCCCGCCCGCCGGCATTTTTGTTCCCGCGCACACGCGCCCGCTTTTCTGCCGCGCGCCCAGCGTGGTCACCGTGCACGACCTCGGCCACCTGCATTTCCCCGGCACGCACCCGCGCCGACAGCGCGCCTACTTGCACTGGTCCACCCGCCACAGCGCGCG
>CAJWGI010000134.1 GCA_913031335.1 uncultured Anaerolineales bacterium
TTGGCGGTGGAGAGGCAAATTTCGCCGGGCGCAAGTACGCCCATATGATTGCCCATACAGGGGCCACAGCCGGGCGTGCCGAGAGTTGCGCCCGCTTCAAGCAAGGTGGCGATGTAACCTTGTTCGATGGCTGCCCCCAATACTTGACTGGAAGCCGGGATGACCAGCATGCGCGTGCTGGCTGCCAGCTTGCGACCTTGCAGCAGTTGCGCTGCTGTCGCGATGTCTTCCAGTCGTCCGTTGGTACAGGTTCCCAGAAACACTTGATTGACCGGCCGTCCGGCGACCCCTGAGAGCGGTTGTACATTGTCCACGCGGTGCGGGCAGGCGATTTGTGGCTCGAGAGTAGCTAGATCAATATCCACTGTTTTTGAGTATGTTGCGCCGGGGTCGGGGTAGAGCGCAAGCTTGCTGATGGCTGATGGCTGATGGCTGATGGCCGAACAAGTTGAGAGCCAGTTGAAGACCTGTTCGTCCGGCGGCAGATAGGCGTTTTTCGCGCCGATTTCGGCCATCATGTTGGGGATGACCATGCGGCTTTCGATGTTCAGGGTGGCAACACCGGGTCCATCAAATTCCACTGAGGTATACAACCCGCCATCTGCGCCCAGCTGCCCGATCAGGTGCAGACACAGGTCTTTGCTGCAGACGCCCAGCGGCAGCTCACCGTCGAGAGTGACGCGGATGCTTTCCGGCACACGCAGCCACAGTTCGCCGGTCGCCCACAGCGTGGCGACCTCGCTGCGCCCCACGCCCGCGCCAAATGCCCCCAGCCAGCCATAATGCGTGGTGTGGCTATCTGCTCCTAGGATCAACTGTCCGGGCAGGATCAAGGCTTCCTCGCTAATGACTTGATGGCAGATGCCGCGCCCGACCTCGAAAAAATAACGGATACCCTGCTGTGCGACAAATTCGCGGATTTCGGCGTGGTTGCAGGCGTGCAGCGCGGTGGGGGGCGGGGCGGCGTGGTCTAGTACGATAACCAATTTCTCGGGATCGTACACGTGCTCCATACCAAACTGCGCGAAGATTCTTGCGATGGCAGCCGTGTTATCGTGCGAGAGGATGCGATTTGGGCGCGCGTCCACCGTTGCGCCGATGGCGACTTGCGGCAGCCCGGCGGCGCGGGCGAGGGCTTTCTGGGCGAAGGTTTGCGGGGGCATCAGGCAACCCGGGCTTCCTGTGTCGCTGTCGAAGCCTCCTCGCCACTGCCGTTGACTGCATCTGCCCATTGGTGGAGCAACTCGTCAACGTCGCTGAGGGTGAGCCGCTTATGGTCCGCCATGGCTTTGATGTGGCGCGTAACGGCACGCAGGTTGGCGGGGTCGAGTTCAAGTCCTAGCTGCGCGGCGCGGTCCTGCACCGCGTTCCAGCCGGTCAGTTTGTGAGCGATGGAAATGTAGCGGGTAAGGCCGAAATCGGCGGGGTCAAGAATCTCATAAGTCTCAGGGTTGTTCAGTATCGCCTTGGCATGGATGCCGGCCTTGTGCGTGAAAGCGGTAACGCCGGTGATGTAATGATTAAACGGAATTTCGATTTCGACCTTGTCTGCCACTAGTTGATTCAGGTCATGCAGCTGGTGCAGGCGGTATTTTGTGCGCACCGAGTCTGGGTTGGTTGCGTATAGTCGTGCAATCAGACCCTCCAATGAAGTGATGCCATTGCGCTCGCCGATGCCTAGCACTGTGGTATCGATGTGTGTGGCGCCGGCTTCTAGTGCGGCGTAGCTGTTGGCGATGGCACAGCCGGTGTCATTATGCCCGTGGAATTCGATGTCGGACTGGGTCAGTTGGCGCAGTGTGCGCACAAGGTTGAACACGCCATGTGGAGTAGCCACGCCAACCGTGTCGGCGACGCCGAGACGGTCGACCACTTCTAGTTCGCCCACGGCGAGATAGACGCGCAGCAGGTCTGCTTGCGCGCTGCGAAAGGAGTCCTCCGTGGAGAAGCGCAACTCGATTTCGGGCGCTTGGCTGTGGATGAACGTAAGTACCTCGCTGGCCACTTCGATCACCTGATCGATGCTTTTTCCGTGGCTGAATTCACGCAGATACGAGGAGGTGCCTATGACGACATCAATTCCGTCCGCGCCCGTATCTAGGGCGATGCGGGCGTCTTCCATGTGGCAACGGATATGTGTGAGTATTTTCGAAGCTAGGCTGAGGCTGGCGATGCGAGCGCAGTCGGTGCGCGAACTTGGCGAGGCGCAGGGCGAGGTCAACTCGATGTATTCCACGCCGAAATCGGCCAGTGCGCCCGCGATTTCCACCTTGTCCTGCGAGGTGAATTCTGCCCCGACAAATTGCTCGCCCTCGCGCAGGGTGCTTTCGATGATGGAGAAATCAGTTAATGGCATGTTGGTATCCTGTAAGCATTTCAATCACCGCCTCGCCTACTTGTTCCAATTCCACCTCGCTGATGACCAAAGGCGGCAGCAGGCGCAGCACGGTGTTTCCGGCCGGGAGCGCCAGCACGCCACGTGCTTGCAGTGCCTGCAGTAGCGGGGTGACTTTCTGTTTCAATTCAATGCCAATCATTAACCCCTGTCCGCGCACTGCGCGCACGAGCGGCAGGTGGGCTGCCCGCAAGCGGTCGAATAGCTGCTCCCCCAGGCGGGCGGCCCGTTCGGGAAGCTTTTCCGCTTGTAGCACAGCCAGCACAGCCAGCGCGGCGGCGCAGGTCAGCGGGTTGCCGCCGAAAGTCGAGCCGTGTGAGCCGAGAGGCAATGTGCCTACGCGCGCGCCGAGCAGCGTCGCCCCCATCGGCAGCCCGCCCGCCAGCGACTTCGCCAGACAGAGCATGTCCGGCGCCAAATCGTAGTGCTCGCAAGCGAATATTTTGCCGGTGCGTCCCAGCCCGGTCTGCACTTCGTCAAAAATTAGCAGCGTGCCGTTCTCGTGGCACAGACGCTGCGCGGCGCGCAGATAGTCCGCATCCGCAGGGCGCACGCCGCCTTCGCCTTGCACCACTTCCAAAATTACAGCGGCAGTACGCTCGCTGATGGCTGCCGACAGCGCTTCGGTCTTGTTGTACGGAATCTGGGTCACATCCGGCAGCAACGGCTCGAATGGGGTGCGGTGTTTTTTCTGACCGGTTAAGGTGAGCGCGCCCATAGTGCGCCCGTGGAAGCTGCGAAATGTACTGATGATTTCGCTGCGCCCCGTGCTGATGCGCGCGAATTTCAACGCAGCTTCCACTGCCTCCGCGCCGGAGTTGCACAGAAATACGCGCTGCATCTCGCCCGGCGCAAGTTCTGTCAGGAGAGCCAGCAAGCGCGCACGCTGGTCGTTGTGGAAAATTTCCGGGCAGGTGATCAGTTGCGCGGCCTGTTTTTGTACTGCCGCAACCACCGCCGGATGGCAGTGACCCAGATTAGCGACGCCGTGCCCGGCAACGCAGTCGATATATTCACGCCCGCTGGCATCCCACACGCGTGCGCCCATCCCGCGCACAATCGTCAGATCGCGTTTGGGATATACGCCGCTGGTGTGCAGCGCCTCGAGTGATTGGAGCATGGAAGATGGGGATTGAGTGTTCACGATAGCGACCGGGAGACTAAGTGACGAAGTGGCAAGGTGACCGGAGGCAAATCTCACCTTGTCACCATGCCACCACTTCACCTTGCCAGGTTATTGAATTACCGTACCTTCTCCCTTCAATGCGCGCGTGACGGGCTGCTCTGTCCTTCCATCCGCCAGAACCACGCGCGTTACACCGCCCTGCAGCGCTTCTCGAGCGCCGATCAGTTTGCGTTTCATGCGTCCCCGCGCGAATTCCTCGATGGCGTTTTCCAGTTGGGCAGCCGGCAGGCGCGCAATGGAGCTGCTTTCATCCGCGATGTCGCGCAACAGCCCGGGTACGTTGCTGAGGATTAGCAGGTGTTTAGCCCCCAGGGCAGCAGCCAGTTGTGCAGCGGCGCGGTCGCCGTCCACGTTTAACGGCTCTCCGGCCGCCGAGATTGCCACCGGCGCGATGACTGGGGTCAACCCAGAATCGAGTATCGCGCGCAGCGGCTCGAGATTTACCTGTTGAATGCGTCCGGTGTAATCATCGCGTAAGATTTTGCGTTTGCCGTTTTCCACAATGCGCAGCGTGGCTTTGCGTTCCGCCAGCAGCAATTGACCATCCAGACCGCTGAGACCGGCGGCATTCACGCCCAGAGCTTGCAGCTGCGCCACCAATTTCCGATTGAGCAGCGCGGTTGCCATCAGAAAAATCTCCAGCGTGCGCCGGTCGGTGTAGCGGCTGCTGTGCCCGCTGACCGAAGTGACAAAGCGCGGCGGATAGCCGAGTTGTTCGCCCAGTTCGGTCGCCAGTGCCGAGCCGCCGTGCACGATGAGTAATTTTTCGCCCGCCCGAACGTGCGCGGCGATATCGGCTGTGATGCCTTCGGGGGCCACGCCGGCCGCGCCGCCGATTTTGATTACAAACATGTGTCTCGTTCTCTAAATCGGATGCAATCCGCCAAATTCCAGCGCAGCCGTCTCTTCAAAACCATACATCAGATTCAGGCATTGCACCGCGCTTCCAGCAGCCCCTTTCATCAGATTATCAATTGCGCACACTGCTACCACACGCCCGCTTT
>CAJWGI010000135.1 GCA_913031335.1 uncultured Anaerolineales bacterium
CAGGACAGGCTGTTGCACAAGCAGGATACGCGGCAGCCGAAGCCGGATTACATGCCGCGCAGGCTACCTACGCTGATGCCAGGGCCAGGTTGGCTTCCGCCCAGTCCGGCCATACCGTTGCCCAGGCTCAACTGGCTGCCGCTCGGGCCGGCCATACCGTCGCCCAAGCCAACGCCAAGCTGGTCGCCCCCCAAACGGCCGTTGAAGCAACGCAGGCAAATATGGGAGCAATCACTGCACAACAGCAATTGAACACTCTGTATGCAGACGCAGGCCTGAATATGGCCAGCATCGAGAGTGAAATCGCGCGCGCTCAGATTCAACTAGAGGAAGCGGAGCGTGCGCTTGAAGTGGTGGCTAAGCCGGATTTCAAATACTACCAGGACCGCGTGACGCAAGCCCAGAGCAACCTGCAGCAGCTGCAACATGCGGCCGAGGTGATCGCTCTGGGCGGCCTCACAGACGCCGTCGACATCGCCGAAGACTTGCTAGAAGACGAGCAGAACTTCCTGGAGAAGGTGGAAAAAGCAATTGAAGGCTGCAAAGTAGATGTTGAAACTGGTGCGCACACGAAACTCACGTTCAGCGAGGCGTTAACCTACAGAAACGAGACTTATGTAGCGGGCGTGGTCTACGACGTCCCAAACTGGGAAGCCGACGAATTGCTCGCGGATTACAGCACAATCGCGAAAAGAGCGGATCTGACCTGCGACCCAGAGCGGGAAGTCACCGTCGATGGCCGCCTAGTCACACTTGCTGACGCCCAGGACACCTACGCCGATGTTGTCACGCGCGTTCAGGCGGCAGAACATGCACTACAGCAAGCGCAGCTGGCGAATGATGAAGCACTGCGGGACGCCCAGAACGTGCTCGAACGCGCGCAGCGCGATCTCGACTGGGCAGATAGTGGTGAGTACAGCAAGCAGGCGATCCAGGCAGCGGAGCGCCAGTCTGCCACCGATCTGACTCTGCCTGAGTCGCTGGATGCAGCCAGCACCCAGGCGCAAGCTGACGTCGTGCTGGCGCAGGCCACTCTTGCTGAAGCGCAGGAGCGATATGCCGAACTACAGGATGGGGTTGATCCGGATGCGCTGGAACTGACGCAGGCACAGCTGGCGCAGGCAGAGGCCAGCAGCGCTTTGGCCAGCGCGCATGCGCAGGAACAACAGGCGGCGGCCCAGGCGCAACTGGACGCCGGGCTGGCACAGGTCGAAGCTGCTCAAGCACAGGTAGAATCTGCGCAGGCGCAGGTCGAGATTGCACAGGCGCAGGTAGATGGAGCTGATGCCGGGGTGGAAGCCGCCCACGCACAGCTAGATTCAGCGCAGGCCCAGACGGACGCAGCCGGAGGGCAGGTGCAGGCTGCGCAGGCGGCCGTGGACGTGATCGATGTGCAGATAAGGAAGTCCACGCTGGCTGCGCCCGTGGACGGCGTGGTGCTCAGCCGCAGCGTTCAGCCCGGCGAGATGGCTATGCCGGGCATGACGCTGCTCACCATCGGCAAGCTGGACGACCTGACAATCACCGTCTATGTGCCCGAAGACCGTTACGGCGCAATTACGCTCGGGCAGGAAGCCACTGTGAGAGTCGACTCCTTCCCTCGGCAGGCTTTCAGCGCCAGCGTGCAGCGCATCGCCGATAAAGCCGAATTCACTCCGCGCAACGTGCAGACGGCCGAAGGGCGCGCAGCAACGGTCTTTGCGATTGAACTGGAAATCCACGGCGGGCGGGGCAAGCTCAAGCCGGGTATGCCCGCCGATGTGGCTTTTCAAGATTGAAATGCAAAACCGGTGTCACGCCAGCGCACGCGGTAATGACAGGTCTCATCGACCTGCTGGGTCACCGTTAATGATTACATTGTTATAACTACCTTGTGTTTCACGCTGACACAGCATGGGAACTCGTATTCAAGCCGAACGGCTGCGCAAATCCTTCGACAACACCCTTGCCGTAGCTAATCTTTCTTTGGCCGTGCAGACCGGAGAAATTTACGGGCTGGTGGGGCCGGATGGCGCCGGGAAAACCACTGCCATGCGCCTGCTGTGCGGCGCGCTCGGTGCGGATGGGGGGCAGGCTGCCATCTGCGGGCATGATGTCGGCAGCGCTATCGACTATGCCCGCGAACAGATCGGCTACATGCCGCAGCGTTTCTCGCTCTATGGCGATCTGACGGTGGCTGAAAACCTGCGCTTCTTCGCGGAAGTTAACGGCATCGCGGCGCGGGAATGGCAGCCGCGCGCGCAGCAGGTGCTTGAGTTTGTCGGGCTGGCCGAGTTCAGCGCCCGCCACGCCGAGCGGTTATCCGGCGGCATGAAGCAAAAACTCAGCCTGGCGGCGGCGCTTGCACATCGCCCGCGCGTGCTGCTGTTAGATGAGCCGACCGGCGGGGTGGACCCGATCACGCGCCAAGATTTCTGGCAGCTGCTCATCCGGCTGGTGAAGCAGGAAGGCGTCGCAGTGCTGGTCAGCACGCCCTATATGGATGAAGCCGCGCGCTGCCACCGGCTGGGGTTTCTCAATCAGGGACGATTACTCATTGAAGGCACACCACGCCAGATCGCCGACCGTTTGCAGGGACGCATCCTGGAATTGACCGGGCAGCCGCGCGCCATTATGCGCACTATCGCCAACGCAGATGTGGATGTGGAGGATGTGCAGGTATTCGGCAACCGGCTACATCTGCGCACGCGGGAAGGTCGGGAAGCTGCTGTGCTCGCCCGGCTGCCAGCTGCGTTAGGAGCTGCCAGCGTGACGGTGCAGCGCCTGAGCCCCATCGATCCCACGCTGGAAGACGTTTTCATCGAATTGTTGGAAACTGGTCGTGAGCCCGAAGTAGCTACTAGCCGGTCAACAATCGCGACCCGCGATTCGCCACCCGTGATTCCAAACTCCCGACCTGCCATCCAGGCCGGCAGCCTAACAAAACACTTCGGCGATTTCATCGCCGTGGACCGCGTCAGCTTCACGGTGCAGCCGGGCGAGATTGTCGGATACCTGGGGCCGAATGGTTCGGGCAAGACGACCACCATCCGCATGTTGCTCGGCTTGCTGCTGCCCACGTCCGGCAGCGGTCAGGTGTTGGGGCTGGATATCCTGCGGCAATCAGAAGCAATTCGGCCACAGACAGGGTACATGTCGCAGAAATTCGCGCTGTATGACGACCTGACCGCGCGCGAGAATCTGGATTTCTACGCCGGAGTGTATGGCACGCGCAAGCGCCGGCAGCGCGTCGCCGAGACTCTGGAATTACTGCGCCTGACCGCGCGCGCTGGTGACCATGCCGCAGAGCTATCCGGCGGCTGGCGGCAGAGGCTGGCGCTGGGCGTGGCACTGGTGCACCAGCCGCGGCTGCTCTTTCTGGACGAACCGACCAGCGGCGTTGACCCGAATGCGCGCCGCGCTTTCTGGGACTTGATTTATGATCTCGCCGAACGCGGCGTAACGGTTTTCGTCACCACGCACTATATGGACGAGGCCGAGCGCTGCGGGCGAGTGGGCATCATGTATCGCGGGCAGCTGCTGGCGATGGATACCCCCGACAAATTGAAGGCGGCCGGTCTGGGTGGGGCAGCCGCCTGGGTAGTGGCCGATGTGCCCCTGCTCAACACGCTCGCGGCCCTCGAAACCACCCCCGACGTGGTGCGCGTGGGGCTATCCGGCGGCCACCTGCGCGCCATCACCGCGCCCGACACCCACACGGCTCAGTCGCTACATGCGATCCTTTCCGGTCAAGGTATCAGCGCCGCAGCTATCACGCAGGTCGACCTGACGCTGGAAGACGTGTTCATCGCGCTTGCCGGGCCGCAGGCGCAGCTGCCGAGGGATGTGATCAAGGAACCACTAACTTCGCCCACGGTCGCTGATCATTTGCCATGACAGCCCGGTTTCGCGAGCACAAAGCCCTGACCGCGATTGTGTTCCTCTTCTGGATTTGCGGTCTGTTGTACGATTTGGCTACACCTATCTTCGAGGGGCTGGACGAGGTCTGGCACTATGCCATGGTCAAGCGCCTAGCTGACGGAGAAAGCTTGCCTGTAGTGCGGCCCGGCGAGGATAGCGCCTGGCGGCAGCAGGGCACGCAACCGCCGCTCTATTACGCAGTCCTCGCCGCAGCTACGGCGTGGGTGGACACCAGCGACTATTCATCGCACCGCATGCTATCGAGTAAGAATCTGACCATCGGCCTGCCGGAGGATGCGGAAGGCGAGAAGTTCTGGTATTACCACACCCGCGCCGAGGATTTCCCCTATCGGAAGACGACCCTGGCAGTGCATTTCGGGCGCTGGATTTCACTTCTCATGGCTGCCGGCGTGGTGGTGCTCGCCCATGCGCTCGCCCGCGAACTGCTTCCGGATTGGCCGCAGGTCGCGGCGCTCACAGCTGCTATCGTCGCTTTCAATCCCGGCTTTCTCTTCATCAGCGCGCAGGTGAACAACGATAATCTCGCAAACTTGCTTGGGGCTGCGGCGGCGCTGCTGCTGGCGCGATTGTGGCAGCGCGGCTTCTCTCCCCAGCTCTCGATAGGGTTGGCGCTGCTATGTGGCCTAGCGGCGCTCACCAAGTTGAACGG
>CAJWGI010000136.1 GCA_913031335.1 uncultured Anaerolineales bacterium
AATCCAGAAACTGAAGCGCCTCGCGCACCATGGTGCGGTACATATCCATCGTGTAGCTGTCTTTTGGAATGACGTCCCACTTGTTGACTACCACGATGGCGCTACGCGCTTTATCGAGCACCATACCGGCTATGTGCGCGTCCTGGGCGGTGAACGGCTCGCTCGCATCGACCAGCAGCAGCACCACCTCCGCCCGGTCAATCGCCTTGAGCGCCCGCAGCACGCTGTATTTCTCCACGCCCGGGACGATTTTCCCTCGGCGGCGGATGCCGGCTGTGTCTATCAGGGTGATGTCGGTTCCGTGATAGGTCAGGCGGGTGTCAATGGCGTCGCGCGTTGTGCCCGCCAGCGGCGAGACAATCACGCGCTCCTGCCCGAGCAGTTTGTTCAGCAGGCTGCTCTTTCCCACGTTTGGACGCCCGACGATGGCGATGGCGACTGCGTCATCCTCCGCGGCTGCGGGCGCGGGCGGCAGCTGCGCCACAATGGCGTCGAGCAAATCGCCGCTGCCGAACCCGTGCAGCGCGGCGATGGGGTACGGTTCGTCCAGGCCGAGCTCGAAAAACTGCTGTGCATCGGCGCGCCGGGCGGCATTGTCACACTTGTTTACTACCAGCAGCAGCGGCGGGCGCTTGCGGCCAGGCAGTTTTTTGTGGGCGCGGCGCAGCATGTCGGCCACCTGTGCGTCTGTGCCGGTCACGCCGGTGCTCACGTCGGTCATGAAGACAACTACGTCCGCCTCGCTGATGGCCAACTGTGATTGCGCGCGGATTTCGGAGATGAACGCGGCCGAATCGCTGGCGAGTGGCCGGACGTCTGCCCTGCGGCTGGCGGCCTCTATTCCGCCGGTATCCACCAGATCGAAAGAGACGCCGTTCCATTCCACTTCCGCTACCAACCGGTCGCGCGTGGTGCCGGGCACGTCATCGACCACCGCCAACCGTTCGCCTGCCAAGCGGTTAAACAGGGTGGATTTGCCCACATTGGGTCGCCCGACCAGTGCGACAAGGGGCTTGCGCATCGGCCGAGAATCAGGGCGTGGCTGTGGGCGCGGCCGTGGGTGCGTTGGTGGCCGTGGCCCCGGGTGTCATAGCAGTCTCATCGGGGCCTGCAGTAGCCGGTGGTGAGGCTGTTTTGGTCGTCGTGGGTGTAGGAGTATTCGTCGGTTGGAAGATATCCACGCGGATGATTTCCGGAAGCACTTGGTCGGTTTTTACCACGTCCGGCCCGGTGATGACCACGGCTGGCGCAATCTCGTGGGTGCCTGTCTTCAGGTGGAGCAGATTGAGGCTGACGCGCACGTTCTCGGCAGTCATGCTATCGAGCACCGGCAGAGGGCCGGACATAATCACGTCCACCGAGTCGGGCGAGAGTTGCGCCACCAGGTCGGCCCCGAGACCGGTCACGGTCAGGTCCTGGCGGATGCGGCGGCTGCTCACCACCGCCTCTATGCTCACCAGCACCAGCACCGATTGCTCGCTCACAGCGGTGACGCCCTCCTGCAGCGCCATGGTCAGGCGCGCGTCAATATCCTGCGAGGCTTCGCTGACGTCGAGCGGCTCGGTCTCCACGAACCCGGGCAATGCGGCGAGCTGCGCCGGGTCATCAGAGAACACGGTGATGGTCGGTGGCGAGGTGGTGATGTTGGTGATGCGGTATCCCTGCGCCGGTTTCCCCACCAGCACCGCGCGCACAGCGACGTCACGATAGCCGCCCAGCTGCCGCACTGCCACCTTCACCGTGGCGCTTTCTGGTTGCAGCGTCACCCCGTTGATGAGCTGGCCGCGGTCGTTCAGCGGCAGGAGCGCGAAAGCTCGGTCGATGTTTTCCTTCTCTCCGCGCAGGTCGAGAGTGAGTTTGATTTCGCTCACTTGCCCCACCAACCGCTCCGGGCCGGCTACGGTGATGCTGTCGGTCGAAAGCACCGGCGAGCTGGCCGCGTATCCTACTGCCGGCTCTCCGCGAACATTCAAAACCACCGGCACCGAACGGGCGACGATGCGTTCGAGCTCGATCGAGATTTCAACCGGCTCCACCGCCAGCACCTCGGCGTCGGGCGCGAGCACCCGCGCCAGCAGCGGCACCGCGTGCCGCCCGGCCGAGAGGCTGCTCAGGTCGGCGCTCACCTCAATCTGATTGCTGCTCAGGGTTGACCACACGTGCGCCGGCGCTCTGATGGTGACGGTGGCTTCTGTGACCATTGCGCTGGCAAGCACAATGTCGGCGGGTAGGTCGGTCAGCGCCACGGCGATAGGGAGCGGGAACACGCGCTCTTCAATCGGGTTTTCCTCGTTTGCCGCTGTTGTCCACACAATTGCTGCCAGCACCAGCGCCAGCCCGAAGAGACTCAGATTCTCAAGGAACCTCCGCAGTACGTCCCCAAAGGCGCTAGCCATCGGAGCTTTTCTCTTTGATGCCGAGAACGCGGCGCAACCAGCCGCCGCTGCCGATGCGGCGCGGTTGATAAAAAGCGGCCAAGATGTTGCTCAGTCGTTTTGGTGTCAAGCGGCGAATCATGCGCCCGTTGTATGCCACCGAGATGCCGCCGGTTTCCTCCGAAATCACCACAGCGACGGCGTCGGTCGACTCGGTGACTCCGATGGCGGCGCGGTGGCGCAGCCCGTAACGGCGCTCGGCCATGCGCGCATCGGTGGAGAGCGGCAGCACGCAAGCGGCCGCCACCAGCAGGTCGCCTCGCAGCACCACTGCGCCATCGTGCAGGGGGGTATCTTTGTGGAAAATCTGCACAATCAGTTCGGCAGAGGGCGTGGCATCTAGCGACACGCCGGTGTCAACATACTCCTGCAGGCCCACCTCGCGCTCGATGACGATTAATCCGCCGTGGCGGTTTTGTGCCATGCGGTCGCTGGCGCTGACGATACAATCGATCACTGCCAGCACTTGCTCCTGATGGCCGCGGAAGGTGAGCCAACTTCCGGCACGGCCCAGTCTGGTCAGCGCACGCCGAATCTCAGGCTGGAAGATGACCGGAATAGCCAGCAGCAGGGCCGGCAGGGTGGCGCGCAACAGCCATGAGACCGCGCGCAGCTGGAACAGGCCGGAGAAGACCACCACCAACATCACCAGCACAATCATGCCGCGCAGCAGATTGACCGCCTGCGTGCCGCGCACAATCACCAGCAGCAGATAAAACATGAGCGCCACCACTAGAATGTCGAGCGCGCTCATCCAGTTGAGCTGCTCTAGCAGGCGGGAAAGGTCGCGCGTTAGCGTTTCCACGGGTGTTTGGTTCCTGCGTGCGTCACTCGCCCAGAAGCCGCGCCAGAATGGCCTTTTGTGCGTGCAGGCGATTGTGTGCCTGCTGGAAGATCACCGAGTGTGGCCCATCGGCGACCGCGTCGGTGATCTCCTCGCCGCGGTGGGCGGGCAGGTCGTGCATCACAAGCACATCCGGCCGCGCTCTGGCCAGCAGCGCCCGGTTCACCTGATAGGGTTGGAAAATATGCCGGCGCTGCTCCGATTCTTCTTGTCCCATGCTTGTCCACACGTCAGTGTAAATAATGTCCGCCTGAGCCACGGCTTCGGCCGGGTCGTGCAGCTGCAGGAAATCGGCCCCGGTTTCGGCTGCCAGCTTGCTGCCGCGCGCTGCCACAGCCGCTTCCAGCTCGTAGCCTTCAGGGGCGGCAATGCTGAAATGTACTCCCAGGCGTGCGCAGATCAGCAGCAGTGAGGTTGCAACGTTGTTGCCATCGCCGACGAACGCTAGTTTCAGCCCCTGCAACTGGGGTCGTAGTTCCATAATGGTGAAGATATCGGCGAGCGCTTGGCAGGGATGATTCAAGTCGGAAAGGCCGTTAATCACCGGCACGGATGCGTGCTCGGCCAGCTCGCGCATGTGCTCGTAGGCGAAAACGCGCGCCATTATACCGTTCACATATCCTGAAAGAACGCGCGCCACGTCCGCCACCGATTCGCGCTTGCCCAGCCCAATTTCATGCGGGGAGAGATAGAGCGCATCGCCCCCCAGATGGCGCATGGCCATCTCAAAAGAAACGCGCGTGCGTAGGCTGGGCTTTTGGAAAATCATTGCCAGCGTCTTACCGCGCAGCCATGGTCGGTTGGCGCCCGCCATATGCTCTCGTTTCAGTTCGGCCGCCAACTCGAGCAGCGCTTCCAGTTCTGCGCGGGAGAAATCGTCAATAGCGAGAAAATTAGACATCTGGTTCGTGTGCTCCGTTTATCGCCCCTGCATGTGTCCCCCAATTTTACCCTGCCTCGCGCGGCTGGCAAGCTCAGCTAGCCTGAAGATGGGCGGCGGTGGGCTGTGGGGCGGGTGCGCGTTCGCTAATGCTGTGGGGGCGCTCGCGGAAAAGGAGGGTTACTATCCGGCCATTCCGACCGAACGGAGTCGCGTCACCATCAGTTGGTGGACGTAAAAATCGGGTGCCGGCATCGCAAGGACTTCGTCGCCGCGGCGACAACGGATCGGATGCCGTGAAAGTGAAATCTTCCGCGCCTGTGGCCGCGGGTTGTGCGGTGTTGGTGTGGGCAGGACAGGACTCGAACCTGCGACCTCTTCTTT
>CAJWGI010000137.1 GCA_913031335.1 uncultured Anaerolineales bacterium
CAATCCGTGGGCGGCATCGGCCCCGCCGCTGACCCAGCGCGATCCCACGCTCACGTCGGCGCGTTGCTGCATCAGTGGCATCAATAGCGCGTGAACATCCTCTGGCGGCATAGAGTGATCACAATCCATCCAGCTCACCAACTCAGCTTGATATGTGCTCAGGGCGGCGTCAATTCCGCACTGGATGGCGCTGGTGAGCCCCTTCTCGTCACGGCGTTGGATCAGCGCCACGCGCATGTGACCGCTGTGATTGTGCCGCTGCGCCAGTGCGCGCACCACCTGCGCGGTGCCGTCCGAGGATGCGTCATCCACCACCAGCGCCATGTGGGTGTCGGTCGTGGCTGCCAGCAACCGCTCGATAAGCGCTGTGACGTTCTCGCGCTCATTGTACGTGGGCAGCACGGTGCAGATACGCATTGGCTAATCAGCCGTTTTTCGGGCGAGCGCGTACAGGCTCAACCCGGCGGGGAACCCGATTGAGCGCAGCACGGCTGCTTCGGCGCGGAGGACAGCGGTGAGCGACCCGGCGAGTGCCCGCGCTGGCGCGAACTGACCTTCGACCGACGCGATCCGCGCCATCACGGCCAGGCGCAGCACAATTGCCGGCAGTAGCATGCAAAGGTTCGCATGGGTGAGTCGTTCAATCCTAAAGCCCGCCCCGCGGAGCGCCGTGCGTATTTCCTTCGCGCTGTATCGGTGGCCGGTGCCGAAGGCGCGGTCGTGTTCTCCGCGCAGCCAGGCATAGGCGCTCACCCGCAGTGCCAGAATGCCGCCGGGCATCAGCACGCGCCGACTTTCAACCAGAGCAGTTTGCAGGCGCACGCCTTGCTGGTCAAACGCGTCCAAACCTATCACGATCGCGAGGGAGCGATCGGCAAACGGCAGGTTGTGCAAATCCGCCTGCGCCAGCGGAGACTGTGCCGCGCCGGATGCCCGTACGGATGACAGCGCTGCCGGATTGCGGTCAATGCCGAGGGCAATACGCCGGGGATTCTGGTCCGCGAGTTCGCGCAGAAACGCGCAACCGCCGCAGCCCACTTCCAGCAGCGGGCCATCGGGGAGCACGCTGCTTTCCAAAATGGCGTGACTGACCGCGCGCATGCCCACGCTCCACCAGTGGTGGCTTTCGGACGCGTATAGCCTATCGAGCAACCGGGCCGGTGCAGGGGCGTTCACAAGGATGGGCGCGCCTACAACAACGTCTCACGTACGGCGGCACAAACCTGCTCCAGCTGCGCTTCGCTCAGGCCGAGGCCGGAGGGCAGATACAGCCCCTGTTGGGCAAGATGGTCGGCGATCCGGTACGTTTCGTCCTGGAATAGGCCGAGTTGCTGCAGGGCTGGCTGAGCGTGCATGCCGAGGAAAAACGGGCGTGTGTCCACACCGCGCTCCCGCAATCGCGCCGCGAATTCGCGCGCACTCAGTTCATGCTCGCGGGCAAGAACTACGCCGTACATCCAGTACACTTGACGGGCCCAGGCCCGCTCGACCGGCAGCTGTAAGCCGGGGACCCCGGCCAACCGTTCGGTATAGGCGTTTCCCATCCAGCGCTTGCGCGCCACGGTTTCGTCCATGCGTTCGGTTTGCGCCAGCCCGAGTGCGGCCTGCAGGTTGGTCAACCGAAAATTGTGTCCGAGTTCTTCGTGGTGGAAACGTCGTTCGGGCTGGAAGCACAGGTTGCGCAGGCTGCGGGCTCTGGCTGCGATTTCCGCATCAGCACACAACAGCATGCCGCCCTCGCCGGTAGTGACCAGTTTGTTTGCGTAAAAACTGAAAACGCTGAGCGTGCCCATGCTGCCGCAGCGCACCCACTCAGCTTGCTTGCCCGCATGGCCGTGCAGGTACTGCGCTCCGTGCGCTTCAGCGGCGTCCTCGAGGAGCGCCAGATCATGCTCGTCGGCCAGCGTTAGCAACGGATCCATATCGACCGGGTGTCCGTAAATGTGCACGGCCATGATGGCGCGCGTGCGCGCGGTGATTCGCGCCGCCACCTGACTGGCATCCATGCACCAGGTCTCGGGGTCGGCATCCACCAGCACCGGAACGCCGCCGTTGTAGAGTACGGCGAGCGCGCACGAGATGATGGTGAAGGTCGGCATGATGACTTCGTCGCCGGCCTCCAGGCTTAGGCAAGCGACCGCGGTCTGCAGCGCGGCGGTGCCGCTGCTGGTCGCCACGCCGTGCCTCCGGCCGCAGTAATCAGCCCAACCGGATTCGAACGCCTGGATGTATTTGCCCGCCGATGAAACCCAGCCACTTTGCAGGCATTCCAGCACGTAATCGCACTCACGCACACCGATTTTCGGCTCGTTGACTGGGATCATTTCCGCGCGCTAAAAGCGTTCTTTTTCCTCGATGCCGATGTAAGGCCCCTGCTTGATTTCCAGCAGCACAGTGTCTTCCAGCATGCGGAAACCATGTCCGCCCGCGACCATCACCATTACGTCGCCAGGGGTCATCTGCAGCGTCTCGACCAGTCGTTGCTCGGAGTCGAAAACATCGATTTCACAGCGTCCCTTGCGCACCACTAGCACCTCGGAGGTGTTGGAAATGTGCCGGTCAATGGTGCGGTGGAAATGGCTCTGTATCTCACCGCCTTGCGGATGCACCACGAGGCCGACCTGGAAGTTGTGTTCTGGCGGCGTGATGAAAGAGGTGATGTCGGTGGAGAACTCCGCGCGGATGATATAAGCGAGCAGGGCGCCGTCTTGCGCGCGCACGCGGTGAATGAACTCAGGCATGTTCTCTCCCTTCGGCTCAGGCGCGCCGCAGATCCCTTCAAGCCCTGTTACGCCGCAGGTGAGCACGGCAAAATGATAGCAGACTGAGCAACATGCGGCAAGCGTTCTGGGCCCCGCCCAGGTGTTATAATCGCGCTCTACATGGCACAGAATGAACTGCGTTTCATTGACGAGGCCCGCATTAACGTACGGGCCGGCGCGGGCGGCAATGGCGTCATCCACTTCCGGCGTGAGAAGCATGTCCCGCTGGGTGGCCCTGATGGCGGCGACGGCGGCGAAGGCGGCACAGTGTTTCTGGTGGTGGATGGTGGGCTGAACACCTTGCTGCCGTTTCAGCGCCGGCACAATTTCCGCGCGCAGAATGGCCGCAACGGGGGCGGAAATAACAAGACCGGCCGCAGCGGCGCAGACCTTGAAATCGCTGTGCCGCCCGGTACGGTTGCGCGCGAACCCGCTAGCGGCGCGCTGCTGGGGGACCTGACTGAGAGTGGGCAACGCGTGCAGGCGGCGAGAGGCGGCAAAGGTGGTCGCGGAAATGCGCGCTTCGCTACCTCGCGCAACCGCGCGCCGCGCGTGGCCGAAAAAGGCGAGCCGGGCGAGACCCGCGACCTGGCCCTCGAGCTGCGCTTGATTGCTGATGTCGGCATCGTCGGCGTGCCGAATGCGGGCAAATCCACTTTTCTCGCAGCAGTCAGCGCTGCGCGGCCAAAAATAGCCGACTACCCATTCACCACGCTGGCGCCAAACCTGGGCGTGGCCGACCTCGGCGACTATCGCACGCTGGTGCTGGCCGACATACCCGGCGTGATTGAAGGCGCTCACGCCGGGGTGGGGCTGGGCGCTGCGTTTCTGCGCCATGTGCAGCGCACACGCGTGCTCATCCATTTGCTCGATGGGCTCTCCGACCAGCCATTGGCCGATTACAGTCAGATCCAGTCAGAACTGGCGCTCTTTGATTCAGAGCTTGCCACAAAACCACAGGTGATTGCGCTGAACAAGACCGATCTGCCGGAAGTTGCCGCGCGGCTGCCCGCAATACGGGCGCAGTTTTCCGAGCGCGGGCAGCCGCTGAGCGCCGTGTCGGCGATCGCCGGCCGGGGGGTGCGCCAACTGCTGCAGCAGGCTGCCGAGCTGCTCGCAGCAACGCCGATAGTGACATCGCTGGAGGAGACGCCCGTGTACCGACCGCCGAACGACGCTGCCGATTTTGAAATCACGCGGGAGCCGGACGGCTGTTTGCGGATTTCGGGTGAGCGCATCGAGCGAGCCGCCCAGATGACATACTGGGAACACGACGATGCGGTGCTCCGTTTTCAGCGCATCCTCGAGGGGCTTGGGGTGCGTTCGGCCCTGCAGCAACAAGGGGTGTGTGAGGGTGATACGGTGCGCATAGGCCAACATGAACTCGAGTGGATTGAGTGAACCCCGGCGCTTTCAGCGCAGTGACCGGCCAGCGCTGTTTTGGGCTGTGCGCCGCAGAGCGCGACTGAGAATAATGCGTGCTCTGGCGTGCCCTTCGAGCGCGGAGGCGGAAACTGAGGGCCGATATTAACCTGTGCGGTTACTAAAAGACGCGTATTTTACCACCGTTGCGTTGAACCATTTGGCAATTGATGTACTCAACAGCCAGAAGGCAATATTGCTGGTGTTTCTGGCGCCCTCGCTGGGGCTGAGAAACGCCGATATCGGATTGGTGGCGCTTATTTATTCCTTTTTTGGCTCGCTAACACAGCCCTTGTTTGGCTTGCTGGCGGACCGATTTAAGATGCGATGGCTTACCGG
>CAJWGI010000138.1 GCA_913031335.1 uncultured Anaerolineales bacterium
CCGGCTGCCGTAAAGCAAATTGGTCACCGCGGTCAGCAAGCGCACGCCCAGAAACGCATGGTAATAGATGTACTGCGGACGGCCGCCCAGCACGCGTGACCCGAGTACGGCAACAGCACCGTCTGTTTGAGTCTTGCGCAGCAGCAAGGGCAATTGATCGGGATGGTATTCCAAATCTGCGTCCTGAATGACCGTATAATCGCCGCTCAACCGGCTGATGGCAGCGCGGATAGAGCCACTCTTGCCAAGATTGCGAGGGTTCAAGATGATTTCGGCATCTGGCCAGCTGCCTGCCTGCAGCAACTCGCGCGTCCCGTCAGTGGAGCAATTGTCCACCACCAGCACTTCCTTCGTCCAGCCCGCGCCGAAATCCACCGCGTAAATGCGCTCAAGCACTGTCGCGATGGTGTCGCGCTCGTTGAACGCACACACGATGATGGATATCTTCATGCTTTCAACGCCCGCGTGCAGCCGCAATCCAATCGCGCATTATCACCTGGAAAGCGCGCAGCCCGTCGCGCAACCCTATTTTCTTTCCCTGCACGTAGGTGCGCGGCTCAAAATCAATGGGCACCTCGGCAATCTTGTCCGTCGCCAGCGCAAGCTGGTTGCTCATCTCAAAATCCAGATCGAAGCCGGAGCAGCGCAGCTCCAGCGATTGCAGCAGTTGCGTGCGCACCAACTTGTAATTCGTGGCCACATCGGTGAAGTTGGCGCCGAAAAACCTGTTGGTCATCCAGGTCAGCGCGCGCACCGCCAAGTAGTTCACGGCGTAATGATGATAACGTTTCCCGCCGAGCACCCGCGACCCATAAACCACGTCTAGGTCATTTGCAAGCGCGCGCGCCAACAGGTTGGCGTACTGGCGCGGGTGATATTCCAGATCGGCGTCCTGGGTGATGGTGAAATCCCCGTTGCACAACGGAATGGCAGTGCGCACCGAATGGCCTTTGCCCCTGTTCTCCGGCTGCATGACGATGCGCGTGTTCTCGGCATGGTATTCGCGCAACAGCTCCCGAGTGCCATCCGTGGAGCAGTTGTCTACCACGATCATTTCTTTCTCCCAGTTTGCGCGAAGTTGGGCCAGCTGCACGCGCCGCAAGACCTCCATGATGGTTTCGCACTCGTTGAAAACACAGATGATTATCGAAAGCTTCAACGGAGATCCGCCCGCATGAAATCGGCGAACACTTCCAGCATATAGTCAATGCGCGCCTCGTCCAAGCCGGGGTACACCCCGACGAAGAAAGTGGAGCGCAGCACGCGATCGGAAACCGGAAGCTCACCCACCACGCGGCAATCAATACCGGAGAATCCCGGCTGGCGCAGCACGTTCCCCGCGAAAAGCACCCGTGTTTCCACCCTAGCACCCTCAAGGTGACGCATGAGCTGCTGCCGATTAAACGGCGCGCTGGCGCGCACACTTATCGGAAAGGCAAACCAGGATGGGTCCGCCTTCGCGTGCCAGCGCGGCAGCAGCAGCTGCTGCTCCCACTCCTGCAAGCCAGAATACAACTGCTGGAAGTTTCGCTTTCGCGCGGCGGCGAAATCAGGCAGTTTCTCCAACTGCGCCAGACCGAGCGCCGCCTGCGGGTCGGTCAGCTTCAGGTTGTAGCCAATCTCGGTGAAGAAGTAGCGATGGTCGTAGTGACCCGAAACACCGGGCACCTCCCGCTCGAAACGGCGGCCGCATTTTCCGTCTGGGGGATTCTCGTATCCACACCAGCAATCCCGGCCCCAGTCGCGCACGCTGCGGGCTATGCGCGCCAGGCGGGGGTCGCGGGTGAACACCGCTCCGCCCTCCCCGAGCGTGATGTGGTGCGCAGGATAGAAACTGAGCGTAGCCACTTCAGCGAACGTGCCCAGCACCTGACCATCAAAGGTGGAACCGAGCGCGTCGCACACGTCCTCAATCATAATCAGATCGTGCTCGCGCACTATCGGCATGATAGCGTCCATGTCGGCCGGGTTTCCGAGCGTGTGCGCGAACATCAGCGCGCGCGTCTGCGGAGATACAGCGGCGCGTATCTGTTCTGGATCGGGGTTGTAATCCCCAAGCGTGCAATCAATGAACACCGGAATTAGTCGGTTTTGCACGAGCGGCGCCACGGTGGTCGGGAATGACGTGGCCGGCACGATGACTTCGTCACCCGGCCGCAGGCGGCGCTCGCCGCGCCGCTCGGAGCAAAGCGCCGTAACCGCGACAAGATTGGCGGATGAGCCAGAATTGACCGGCACAATCTCGGGCATACCCAGGAATTCACCCAACTTCTGCTCGAATTGCTCCGCGTAAGGCCCGGCCGTCAACCAGAAATCGAGTACCGCAGCCACCATGCGGTTCATGTCGCGCTCATCAAAGACGCGACCGGCATATTGCACGCGCGTTTTCCCGGGCACGAATTCATCCGGTTCGTGTTCCAGCCGGAACAATTCTGTAACCTTCCGCGCAATTTCGGCGCGCAGCTGCTCTCTTTCAGTCACGATGCAGCAGCGCTTGCCAGCGCGCGAAGGCCTTCCTCCAGCCTGGTGTGCGCGCGCCAGCCGATCAGTCTCTCGGTGCGGTCAGCATCGGCCACCATGTCCATATCTTCCCCGCGCCGGTATGGCAGCACGCCGAAAGACGGGCGTCCCTCACCCCCGGCGAGGTCGAAAAGCATTTGCACCACTTCACGCAACGGGATACCTTCTCCGGTACCGATATCAATTGAATCTGCCGGCGCAAGCTCGGCGCGCGCCACTGCCAGCAATCCCAAGGCCACATCGTCGACGAACACCCAATCGCGCAGCTGCTCACCCTGAGAGAGCGGGAACTCCTCACCGGCGTGCGCGGCCGCCAGCGCGGCCGGCAGCACGTTCTGCGCCGACTGACGCGGACCGTAACACTGGAAAACCATCGCGCCCAGCACCGGCCATCCTTTCGTGCGCGCGAACATCTTACAGAAAACCCAGGCGGCGGCCTTGCTGGCTGCATACGGGCTGCTCGGGTTGCGCTCCGCAGCCGTGCGCGCCACCACAACCGGCACGCGACCGCCCAGAGTTTGGAGCAAGTTCACAGTGCCGAGCACATTGGCGCGCAGCGCATCCTCCGCTGGCAGGAACGGGTCACTGGCGCCGGCCGCTGCGAGATGAAAAACCAGCGTCGGGTCGACTCCGTCGAGGGCGCGGATTTCATCGGACGAGGTGAGGTCCATCATAACGAAGCCAGGCAACGCCTCCTCGAGGGACGGAGTTCGGCAATCCACCGCCACGACGGTGGCTTGAAGCTCAATCAATCGGCTGCACAGGCGCCGGCCAATGAATCCGCCCGCGCCAGTCACCAGCACCCGCTCTCCGGAAAACGGCCTGTTCACGACTGCGCCAGAAAGGCGCGGTACCACTCAAACGTCTCGCTCAGACTATCCAGTAGCGAGTGTTCGGGGCGCCATCCGAGCCGTTCGTGGGCCATCCGGCTGGAGAGGTACTGATCTTGAATCTCGTTGGGGGCCGCATTCTCGACAATCGGCTCCAGTTCTGGGTTATCCGAAATAGCCAGAATATTCTGCACCATCTCCAGCGCCGTGAGAGGAGCATCTTTCCCGAAGTTGTATGCCCGGCCGGCGTGTTCCCCCGGGTCGGCGGCAAGCGCCTCAGTGATGGTCGTGTATGCTTTGATGACGTCGTGCACGTAGATGTAATCGCGCCGGGGCGTGCCATCAGACCGGATTACGGGCGGTTCGCCGCGCAGCGCGCTGCGCATGGTGCCGGGGACGATACGGTTCCAGTTCAAATCGCCGCCGCCGTACATATTGGCGCAACGGGTTACGACCACCGGCAGGCCGTAAGTGTGCGCGTACGCACGCGCAATCAAATCCGCGCACGATTTGGAGACATCGTAGGGATGGTTCCCGCGCAGCTCAGCCGATTCAGAGTAGGGCAGCTCGCTGTGCGCACCATAGGCCTTGTCGCTGGAAGCCACCACCATCTGCTCCAATCCGGGCCAGCGTCGGGCGGCGTCCAACATCATCCAGGTGCCGCGGATGTTGCTCTCGAAAGTTGGCAGCGGCGATCGGTTGGCGATACCCACCGCCGTCTGCGCAGCGAGATGTATGCAGGTTCTGATCTCATAATCGGAAAAGACGCGTTCCACCAGAGCTGCGTCGGTGATATCCCCACGCACCAGATTGACGCGTTCGCTGCCGCCCGACCGCACCAGCTCGCTGTGCGGCACCCAATCTCGCACGATTCCGACCACATCCGCGCCCAGATCGAGCAGCCGCAGAGTCAACCACGAGCCGAGAATACCGCTACAGCCGGTGACCAGCACTCTGCGATCTTGCCAGAAATGAGAATCAGCCACGATGACCCCTTGTTGCCCTAATCGTCCCACACTTTCCAGGGCGCGTTCTCGTCCCACACTTCGTTCAAGTAGCGCGCATCCTTAAACGTATCCATCGACGCCCAGAAGCCCTCATGTCGGTACATCATCAGCTCTCCGGCAGCGGCCAAGCGCGGCAGCGCATCAGTCTCAAGATCAACG
>CAJWGI010000139.1 GCA_913031335.1 uncultured Anaerolineales bacterium
GCCGCGCTCGAACAGCGCGAGACCGCGGTCTATAACCTTGGCGCCGGCGCCGGATATTCCAATCGCGAAATCATCGCTATGGCGCGGGAGGTGACAGGCCATGCCATCCCGGTGGAATCGGCGTCCCGCCGCGCCGGCGACGCGACGCGACTGGTGGCCAACGCCGAGAAAATCCGGAGCGAACTCGGCTGGGAACCAGAACACTCCGCGCTGGAAAACATTCTCGCTACGGCGTGGGACTGGCACCGAAACCATCCGCTTGGGTACGACGTCGCCTGAAAGCACCGGCTGCCGACTGCCCGGCAAAACCCTCGCAGCGAAAATGAGTGCTGAAAAACCGAACTTCCCGTTCGACGCGCCGCTGTTCGCCACCACGCTCGCGCGCCTGATTCTCAATGTGGCGCTGCGCATGTTCTACCCGTTCTTGCCCGCTTTCAGTCGCGGCCTGGGCGTGCCCATCGAGCATCTGATACGACTGCTTTCTCTGCGCTCCGCGCTGGCGATGAGCGCGCCTTTCTTTGGGCGCCTCCCCGATCGCTTCGGGCGGCGAAACATCATGCTCGTGGCAATGATTATCCTGGCGGCGGCGCTGGCGGCAATGGCGTTGTGGCCGGGACATCCTTTTTTCGTGGTTGTGCTGTTGCTCGGAATGGTGGCGCAATTCCTGTTTTTGCCGGCGCAGCAGGCGTATTTATCGGAGCGGGTGCCTTACGCGCAGCGCGGTCGCGTCATTGCGATTACAGAACTGGCGTGGTCAGGCGCGCTGCTGCTGGGGGTACCGGCAGTGGGCTGGCTACTGGCGCGGGCAGCCACACCCGAGGTCGGGCTGCCGCGGCCTTTCGCCGTCCTTGCGGTGGTGAGCATCGCCGTTGCCGGGCTGCTCTCGCTCGCGCTGCCGCGCAAGGCAGTCGGCCATGCGCGCCGTTCAGCTGCCTTTTTTCACTGGAAACCGATTCTCACCAATCCACGCGTGCTGGCTGGGTTGGCGTTGGGAATGCTAATCGGCGGAGCGAATGAAAGCCTGAACGTGGTATTCGCTGCGTGGCTGGAAGGGTCATTTGGGCTGGCCCTGACCGCGCTCGGGCTGGCCACCGGCGTAATCGGTGCGGCTGAACTGTTGGGGGAGGGTGGGGTGATGGCGCTTTCCGACCGCCTGGGCAAACGGCGGACGATTGCGCTGGGCGTGGGGCTAAGCACGCTAGCATACCTGGTACTCCCTGCGCTGGGGAGCACGCTTCCGGGCGCGCTGGCCGGTCTGTTTCTGGTATATCTTGCCTTTGAATTCGCCATCGTGGCGACACTGCCGCTGATGACTGAATTGATGCCGCTGGCGCGCGCCAGCGTGATGAGCGCCAACATCGCCGGGCACTCGCTGGGGCGGATGCTGGGCGCGCTGCTGGGCGGAGCACTGCTGCCGCTGGGAATCGGCGCGAGCGGCATTGCCGCGGCCGGGATTAATCTTGTTGCGCTGGCGGTGTTGCTGCTGTGGGTTCGAGAGAATGACAGTTGAGACGGGGAGTAGTTGAGAATGGGGTCTTGCGCTCGAGCTGGCACTCGGTTTTACGCTGGGAATGAGCCACGTAGGACGCGAACCTCGACCGAGGTGATTACAAAGAATCCTTCTGCCCTGCCAATTGAGCTAGCACCCGGTCGGGGCCATTGTATTGCCCACCACGTTTGCTACGGATTCGCACATCAATGACTCGCGAGCAAAATTTTTCGTCCTCTGGATTGGCCGTGGCTTCCGCATCAGGTTGATGCTGTGCAACACTCGGGCGCAGCATTGTCCTTGGACCTCGTGCTTCGCTTGAAAGCTCATGATCAGCTCTTACTCAGGATAATCTTGCCGTCCCGCATGATGGCTGCGCTCGGGCCCGAGGCCAGCGCGTCGAAGTCTTGCCGTCGGAGCACCAGCACGGGCAGCGAGCGTGCGTAAAGCTCCTTCGCTACGATCGATGCCAGGGCGAAGCAGGTGTCCACCCCGGTGCTAAGCAGAGCAGCCGGCGCGACGCCGACCCGCACGGCTTCGAGGAGCACTGCGGTCGTAGTTGACGAACCGCGCGTGAAGGGCAGCGCGAGTACGTGCCCAGCGGCAATCCGTCCGGACAGCGGGTGCCGACGATCGATGATCTCGCCGGTCTGCTGGTCGTATCCGCCCCAGAATGAGAGCGGTTCTGAGCTGACCATCAACATTCCCTCGGCCTCGCCGGGGATGACCGGACGGGCGTGGATCAGTTCTTCCACAGCCGATCCTCCACCACTACACGCCCTTCTATTGCGGAGCGAACGCAATCCTCCATCCCGCTAAAGACGACCTCCCGGCTGAGCAGGCCTGGGGTGTAATAGGCGAACTTGCCGGCGTTTGTCATCAGTACTCTGACGCCTTCGGGCAGCATAGGAGTGGTCAGGATGCAAGTATCAACCGTCACCCTGGCGCCGAATGCCCGCAGGCACTCCATTGCGCCCGACCGCTCGGCTAGATGGGCTACCGCGCGGCTGGTGGTGACCAAAAACTCCACCTCTGGGTGCGCGCGTTTCCCTTCCACTAGCAGCAACAGGCGTTTGATCTCGCCGATCGAGAGGTGCGGGCTGCCGAGCACTACCATGTCGAGCTGGGCGCCGTCGGCGGTAGTTAGCTCGCACCGGGCGCGGCGCAGCTCGTCCATCGTGATATCCAGTATTTCCTCCGGACGCCTGCCATGAAAAGCGGCCTCGCATGTTGGCGCTTCTGGGGTCACGCCGATGATGTGGAACATCGCGACCGCACCCGAGGATGCGGCGGTCGCGGCTAGCGCCTTCAGTTGGTCCTCATCAGGTTCGCCGAGCACACCCTCGACTACCGGAATGCGGTTGCCCGCCATCCTGCCCGTTACGTAGCCTAGCACTGTGAAAAAAGAATCATCTTGCTGCACTTTCTTGGGGACGCCGACCAGGCGCAGGAGCAGCCTGCCGATTCGGTTCTCGCTCAGATGTAAACCGGCAGCCGGCGCACGCCCGGTCAGCGCACAGCAGATGTCGAGCATATCGGCATAGAAGTCGGTGCGCGCGCCTATGACTGAGTTAGCGAATGAGACAGCGTTAGATTCTCCCCAGGCGATGTGCTCCCCGAACGTGGGCCGGTGCACAGTCTGGTACGGGGCGCAGGTCCAGGTGGGCGTGGTGCCCATGCTTTCGTAAGCGTGCATCTGCCGGCGGGCCCTGGCGGCCCACTCCGGGGCCACTGCCCACTCATGCCAGTGGTGCTCGTCGAGTGCGCCAACGTTGAGGGTTGATGGCACCGCCACTTTTGCGCCCTGTCCGGCCAGCCGCTCGGCGAACTCCAGACCTGCGTCACCGACGTACACAGTCGCGTCAATGTGGGCCTGCGTTATGTCCAGCAGCTCCCCGGCACCCTGCACCTCGGCCATCTGCGCCACGATCGACATCGCCGTCTGCATTGCTGCACCGCCCTCACCGTCCAGCATCGCGCGGTCGGCGGCGGTCAATTCAAGCGGCATGTATTCCTACGATTGAAGCCATGATTGTACTAAGTCCAAGATTATAACAACAAGTGCACCAGCATAGCTTTTGTTTTTCCAGCACCAGGACTCTTCGTAATTTGTGCGCACTCTTTTTTTATGTGTACTTCTGGCGCGAAAACTAAACTATCCAGAACAATCTTCCGTGCCCGTCTAACTTTACCCCGCAAGAAGGAAGGTGCAAGACAGGAGGCTCGTCATTAACGGGCTTCCCACTACAGACCGTGTTTGCTGACCCGCTGGGTTCGGATGTATAGTTCGGTTACTATAGCTCTTCATGCGCATGGAGGTAATAACATGACCATTGCTCAACTTCGGACCTATACAATCAACAAAGGTCAACTTGAAGATTGGCTTGATGTGTTTCACAGCGAAGTGGTTCCAAGGATAGAGGATGCAGGAATGAAGGTTGAGAGTATCTGGGTAAACCAAGATCGGACCCAGTTTATATGGATAAGATCATTCGGAGACTCTTACAATAACGTAGAAACTATGGAAGCGGCGTTCTACTCCAGTGATTGGTGGAAGGCTAATGTAGATCGCGTGCGTAGCCATATAGCTCACCGGAACGTAGTTCAGATCGAGGCCGCCTAAATTACTTTGCTAAAACAAAGCGCGACCGCCAGATCAATCTAGCAGTGTTCCATACTCGAAAAAGAGCATCAGCACGCACATTGAAACAAACCACGCCAGTTCTCAGGTAATCTCAGCCTTGTAAAGACGTCGCCTCTCCTGAAAAACTGGTCTCAAAACATGAAACAATAGCAGCACGCGCAAGATGCCTTCCCCTAAAAGTTATCTGCAACGGCTATCGCAGTTATCAGTGTGCTATGGCTAGTTAATAGGCGGTTCGCGGGGCTAGTTATCCGTCTGTGGTTTTGTGGGCCGTGTGACGAGCTTGTTCAATCAAAATATTCAAACGGCAATGCCTCGGCGGCTGGATCCGAAATAATTATGCCGGAGAGACCAATGGCTTCACCGTCTA
>CAJWGI010000140.1 GCA_913031335.1 uncultured Anaerolineales bacterium
GGCTGGTAAATCTCATCGGTGATGAGTGCCACAAGGTCCGCATCGGCGACCACTTTTTTCTTTTCGGCCACGCGCTTGAAGCGCGCGAACACGTCTTTTAGCTCCTCGTCATTCAGGTCGAAGCCTAACTCTTGCAGGCGCACGCGCAGGGCATGGCGCCCAGAATGTTTGCCCAGCACTAGGGTGGATTGCGAAAGCCCGACGGTCTCTGGCCGCATGATTTCGTAAGTTTCCTCGTGCTTGAGCATTCCGTCCTGGTGGATGCCGGCCTCGTGCGCGAAGGCGTTCGCGCCGACCACGGCTTTGTTCGGTTGCACCACTATTCCGGTGTATTTACTCACCATGCGGCTGCTGCGCGTGATTTGAGTGGTGTCGATACCGTGTTCAAGATTGAAGATGGGCCGGCGAGTGTGCAGTGCCATCACCACTTCCTCCAGCGAGGTGTTGCCGGCGCGCTCGCCGATGCCGTTGATGGTGACCTCCGCCTGGCGCGCGCCGGCGCGGATGCCAGCGAGGGTGTTCGCTGTCGCCATCCCGAGGTCATCGTGGCAATGCACCGAGACGATGATGTCCTCGATGCCGGCGGTGTTGGCGATGATTCCCGCAATCAGCGCACCGAACTCGTCCGGGGTGGTGTAGCCGACCGTGTCGGGAATGTTGAGCGTGGTCGCGCCGCACTTGATGGCTTCCGCCAGCACCACGTACAGGAATTCCGGGTCGCTGCGCCCGGCGTCCTCCGGGCTGAATTCCACGTCTTCGCAATACCCTTTGGCGTATGCCACCATTTGCTGCACCCGGTCGACTACTTCCTCCGGATCCATGCGCAGTTTGTGGCGCATGTGGATCTCGGAGGTGGCCAGAAAGGTGTGAATGCGGGGGCGGTCGGCGGACTGAATGGCCTCCCACGCGGCGTCGATGTCTTCTTCTGAGGCGCGTGCCAGTCCGCAGATCACCGGTGGCCGCACGGAATCCTCCGCCCATGCACGTAATTCGTCGGCGCGGCCAACCTGCGCGGAGATGCGCTGCACGGCTGCAAGGTCGTCCGGGGAGGCTATCGGGAAACCGGCCTCGATGATGTCCACGCCCAGCCGAGCGAGCTGGCGGGCGACTTCGATCTTCTCGGCGCTGGTCAGGGTTGCGCCTGGTGATTGCTCGCCGTCGCGCAAGGTGGTATCGAAGAAGCGGACGTAGTTATCCATGGCATTTTCCTCGCAATCTTGCGCTGTGCGTGACGCGTGATGGTCACCTAGCGAGCAGCGCGCGTCACTCCCCGGGTTTTATCGTCACCGGATCGAGGAATGGCATCATCTGGCGCAATTCCGCGCCGACCTGCTCAATCAGGTGACTCTGCTCTTCGCGCCGTTTCTGGTTGAACCACGGGCGTCCGTTTTTATTTTCCGCAATCCACTTTTCGGCGTACGCTCCGCTCTGGATATCTTCCAAGATTTCCGTCATCGCCCCGACGGTCTCCTCGGTCACTATGCGCGGGCCGGAGACGTAATCGCCGTGTTCGGCCGTATCGGAGATTGAGTAGCGCATGTAATTCAGGCCACCCTGATAGATCAGATCAACGATGAGCTTGAGTTCGTGCATGCACTCGAAATAAGCGACCTCCGGCTGATAACCGGCCTTGACCAGCGTCTCGAAGGCGGCCTTGACCAGCGCGCTCACCCCACCGCAGAGGATGCTTTGCTCGCCGAAGAGGTCGGTCTCGGTTTCCTCGGCGAAGGTGGTCTCCAGCGCGCCGGCGCGCGTCACGCCGATGCCCCAGGCATAAGAAAGTGCGACCTCGCGCGCAGCTCCGGAGGCATCCTGATGCACCGCCAGCAAGCCAGGGGTGCAACCGCCCTCCACGAAGGTCTCGCGCACGCGGTGCCCGGGCGCTTTGGGCGCAATCATGCTCACGTCCACCTCGGGCGGCGGCTCGATGGTTTTGAAGCGTATGTTGAAGCCGTGCCCGAACATCAGCGTCTTTCCGGCGCCGAGGTGCGGCTGGATGCTCTCGGCGTAGATTTCCGGCTGAGCAGTGTCGGGCGCCAGCAGCATAATCACATCCGCCCATTCGCTCGCGGCAGCCACGCTCATTACCTGAAGCCCGTCCGCTTCGGCTTTGGCTTTGCTCTTGCTGCCTTCGTGCAGGCCCACCGTGACATTGACGCCGTTGTCATTTAGGTTCTGGGCGTGGGCATGGCCCTGCGAGCCATAGCCAATCACGGCCACCTTTTTCCCTTTTATGATCGACGGGTCAGCGTCGTTGTCGTAATAGATAGTTGCCATGTTTTCTCCTTTGATCTGGGCGATGTTATTCTTCGGGTGCAGCGTCAACGGCCGGCTGCCCGTTTGTTCCGGCTGCCACTAGGGGCAGGTCAGTGGAGACCTCCTCGCCGCCGCGCAGAATCGCCACCACGCCGGTGCGCTGCACCTCCACAATTGAGAACGGCTTCAGCATGCGCAGCAGGCGGTTGACCTTCTCTACCGTTCCGGTGATTTCGAGTACCAGACTATGCGGGGCGGCGTCGACGATGTTGGCGCGGAAAATGTCGGCGATTTGCACGATTTCGCTGCGGTTGACGCTGTCGGCCTTCACCTTGACCAGCGCCAGCTCGCGCGCCACAGCGCCCTTGTGCGTCAGGTCATCCACACGCAGCACGTTCACCAATTTGTACAGGTTGGCTTCGATGCGCCGCGCGATGCCCTCCTCGGCCGCATCCACCATGATGGTCATGCGCGAAACTCCCGGCAGGTGGGTGTGGCCGACGGCGAGCGATTCGATGTTGTAAGCGCGGCGGCGAAAGAGCGAAGCCACCCGATTGAGTACGCCCGGTTTGTCTTCTACGTAAGCGATTATTGTGTGTAACATTGTCGCCTCTCTATGCTTTTTCCGGTTTTGGTCTGCGGATCATGTCCTGCAAGTCGGCGCCGGCCGGCACCATTGGATAGACTGAATCTTCCTTTTCCACGGCGAAATCAATTACGGAAACCCCCGGCGTGTTCTGTGCGGTGCGCACGGCGGCCTCGACCTGCTCGCGTTTTTCGACGCGCAGGCCCTGAGCGCCATAGGCTTCCGCCAGTTTGACGAAGTCCGGGTTGAGCAGCGGCGTGGCGGCGTAGCGGCCGTTGAAGAAAAACTCCTGCCATTGGCGCACCATGCCGAGATAACCGTTATTGATTATTGCCACGTTCAGATTCAGTTGCTCCTGCGCGCATGTCATCAACTCGGCGGAATTCATCTGGAAGCCGCCGTCCCCGCACATCACCCAGACTTCTTTTTCCGGGCAGGCGATTTTCGCCCCCATTGCCGCCGGAAGGGCGAAGCCCATAGTTCCCAGCCCGCCGGAGGTGATGAGCGAGCGCGGGTCATCGTGGTGGTAATATTGCGCCTCCCACATCTGGTGCTGCCCCACGTCGCTGACCACCAGCGCATCCCCCTCAGTGATGCGCCACACGTCGTGTATCACGTGCGCAGCGTACAGATGACCCATGTCCGGAAGGTCCTTGATATCGCGCACAGCCGAATCGCGCTTGAGTGCATCGATTGTTGCCAGCCAATCGCTGTGCTGCCCGTTTGCGGTCAGCGGCAGCAGTTCTTCCAGCGTCTCGCGTACGTCGCCCACGATGGCCACATCCACCTTTACGTTTTTGTCCACCTCCGAGGGGTCAATCTCCACGTGTATCTTGCGCGCGTTCTGCGCGTAGGTGGCAAGGTTCCCGGTCACGCGGTCGTCAAAGCGCATGCCGAAAGCCAGCAGCAGGTCGGCCTGTTGAATGGCGCTGTTGACCCAGGATTCTCCGTGCATGCCCATCATGCCGAGGTTGAGTGGGTGGGAAGCCGGGAAAGCACCGATCCCCAACAGCGTGGTCGAAAGTGGGATGTTGGTACGCTCCACAAATTCACGCAGCGCGGCCATCGCGCCGGAGGCGATCACACCCTGTCCGGCCAGAATTAGCGGGTGCTTGGCACTGTTTATCAGTTCAGACGCACGCTGGAAGGTCTCCGGGGCTGCGCGCAGGTCAGGGCGGTAGCCGGGCAACCGCACTGGGGCGTCATCCCACTCGAAATCGGCCTCCGCCACTTGCGCGTCCTTGGCGATGTCGACAAGCACTGGCCCCGGCCGCCCGGAGCGCGCCACGTAGAATGCCTCGTGCAGCGTGGCCGCAAGTTCATCCACCTCGGTGACAAGGTAGTTGTGTTTTGTGATTGGCAGCGTCACCCCGGTCACGTCGGTCTCCTGAAAGGCGTCCGTGCCGATGACCTGCGCGGACACCTGCCCGGTGATGCACACTATCGGGGATGAATCCAGCATTGCCGTGGCGATGCCGGTGACCAGATTAGTTGCGCCGGGCCCGGAGGTGGCCATGGCCACTCCTACTTTGCCTGAGGCGCGCGCGTAGCCATCGGCCGCGTGCGCGGCGCCCTGCTCGTGGCGGGTGAGAATGTGGTGTAGGTCATAATCGAGCATGGCGTCATAGATCGGCATGATTGCGCCGCCCGGATAGC
>CAJWGI010000141.1 GCA_913031335.1 uncultured Anaerolineales bacterium
ATTCGGGTTACGCGGGTATTCTCCTCCCGCCGGTGATCCATCGGGCTGTGCATAAATCAACGCAATCTGGTCGTGTTTTCGCAGCTCCTGGAGTCCCGATGCATTCCCGAGAGCAAGACGGCCTTCCCCGTGGGCCACGGGACAATAAACAGGTTTAGTCATCCCTTTCGTCCACACGCAGGTATTAGATTTGATCGCGAGGGTCACCCAGCGGCACTCAAATTGCCCGCTCTCATTATGCGCCAGTGTGCCTCGAACGCCACCCTGTCCGCCCGGCAGAATTCCCGCGCGCACCAATGACTGAAAGCCGTTACATATGCCAATGACCGGCCACCCGCTTTCGACGAATTCGCACAATTCGTTCGCGAAAAAGAGCCGCATGTCCAGGCCGAGCAGCCGGCCCGCCCCAAGCGCATCTCCATATGAAAACCCGCCGGGTATCACCAACATCCGATAATCCCTAAGATGACGCTCACTGTTAAGCAATTCATTAATATGCACTATGTCCGGCTCCGCTCCGGCAAGCACCAGTGCCTCGGCCGCGTCCCGGTCGCGGTTGGTCCCACTGGCATGCAACACTATCGCAGGTACCCGATTATTCTCCCCCATAGTTCTCCACACCATACTTCCATGCCGCGCAAAGCTCCTCGACAGAAACAGCGAAATGTCCCTCCACATCCAACGTTTCGCCACGCGTCACCACGCCGATTCGCTTGCAAGTATATTTCCTCATCCTGCTCTCAAATCTGGCAGCATGCGTTGCCCGGACGGTGATTAAGTAGCGGCCGTTTGATTCACTGAAGAGGGCAACGTGGCCGGCGGAGTGAATGGAGGAGATGCCTATACGCATACCGAGTCCGCCAGCGATGCACATTTCTGCCGCCGCCACCCCTAGGCCACCCTCACTCAGATCATGGCACGCGCGCACCAATCCATGCGCAATGGCCCAGTGAAGCGCCCTATTCAGCCCGGGCGCATCATCGGGAAGGCCAGGGGCCACAGCGTTTCCCGGCAGTTCCTCCTCCACGAGCTGGTAGTGACTTCCCCCAAATTCGTTACGCGTCTCACCAAGCAAGTAGACAACATTCCCGACCTTTTTCAAGTCCATGGTCACACAAACGCGCACGTCCGGCACGATACCTAATGAGGAGATGAGCAATGTGTCCGGAATGGAGTGCGATACACCGTCAGAATCCAGATACTCATTGTTGAGAGAATCCTTTCCAGAAATGAAAGGGGTTCTGTGGTGCAAGGCGGCATCATGGCATCCCTGCACCGCCCGCACCAACGTGCCCAACCGCTCCGGTTTTCTGGGGTCGCCCCAGCAAAAGTTGTCCAGTAAGGCGATTTTGTCCGGGTCAGCACCGACGGCAACAACATTGCGCACGGCCTCATCCACTGCGCTGACAGCCATGGAATACGCATCCACTTTTCCGATGTTCGGGTTAATCCCGCACCCCAACGCGCCCCCGCGCCAACCGCCGACGCCCAAGGGCCGCAGCACAGTCGCATCAGAGGGGCCATCGTCAGCGGCGCCGATCAAAGGCTTGACCACTGTCCCACCTTGCACCTCATGATCATAAACGCGAATGATGGTTTCTTTAGAGGCTATGTTCGCATGAGCAAGCAACGCCAAAAGAGTGGCTTTCGGGTCCCGGCACTCAGCGGGGCCCGTAGGGTCCCCTGTTCCGGTGACCGGGAGCACGGCATGCAATTGCCGCCGGGGCATCCCGCCATAGACGAAATCCAGCGCCACGTCGATCGCCGGAGTGTCACTATAATCAACACGTAACCGTCCATCCGCGCGGAACTCACCCAGGTTTGTCAATTCCACGTCATGCAGGGCGCATATCTCCCGCAGCCGCTCCAGTCGGTCGGGCGCCACAGCCAGCACCATACGCTCCTGCGCCTCCGAAAGCCAGAGCTCCCAGGGTGCAAGGCCGGCATACTTCGTCGGCACGGCTTCCAGATCTACGGCAGCCCCCAGGCCCGCCGCCATTTCCCCCACAGCCGATGAATACCCTCCCGCGCCGCAATCAGTGATGGCCGTGTAAAGCCCCTCCGCGGAGGCCTGCCGCACCACTTCAATCAAGCCTTTTTCGGTGAGCGGGTCGCCGATTTGTACCGAAGCGCCAGCAACCTCGCCGCTCTCAGCGTCCATCGCCATAGATGAAAACGTGGCGCCGCGCAGGCCATCCCGACCGGTGCGGCCGCCAATAGAAATCACGCGGTCGCCGCGTTTTGGGTCACTGGGATGCGCACCTTTACGCCCAATTCCCACGCAACCGCAATACACGAGCGGGTTGGCCACATAACCCGATTCATACACGATTGCGCCGCTGACGGTCGGCAGCCCAAGTTTGTTGCCGTAATCCTCTATGCCCGACACCACGCCGCTCGCGACACGCCTCGGATGTAAAACCCCGGCGGGCAAGTCATTGAATTCCGTTTCCGACGGGCCGAAACAAAGAACATCCGTGGTGGCGATAGGAATGTGGCTCACCCCCAGAATGTCCCGCACAACCCCACCCACGCCGGTGTTAGCCCCGCCGAAAGGCTCAATCGCCGATGGATGGTTATGCGTCTCAACTTTGAATGAGATTTCGTACTCATCGTCGAAATCCACCACACCGGCGTTGTCTACAAAGGCAGAGCGCACCCACGGAGCGTCAATCTCCTTCGTCGCGGCACGCAGATACGAGCGCAGCAGCCCATCTATTTCCAGCCGCTTGCCTGCACCGGATTCCCCAATTGCGGTAACGCGCGCCCTAAACGTCTTGTGGGCGCAGTGCTCGCTCCAGGTCTGCGCCAGCGTCTCTAGTTCAGCATCCGTGGGGTCGCGGCCTTCCTTCTGGAAGTAAGCCTGAATAGCGTGCATTTCAGCAACGTCAAGCGCTAGTCGCCGCCCGCGGCTTAATTCCCCTAGAGCAGCCTTATCGAGGTACCTGAGCGCGATGATCTCGGGCAGCAGTCGCGCAGGCGCAAACTTGCAATGCCCCGTGTATACCTCTCCGAAAGACCATTCCTCGATGATCGGGTTACACAGCAATCGCCTAACCGCAGTTTCGATCTCGCTCCGCTTAAAACCAGTGAATCCATAACGCCTACCGGTGGCCGCCCATCGCAGCGGGATTCCCATCTGCTGCGCGGAGCGCATGATTTGCCCGGCCACGTTATCCGTCACCCCCGTGCGCAAGCGCACCTCCACCGCATCTCCATTGGAGAGATCAACACCGTCATCGCCCACCCTGCGCCAGAGGCATGTTTCGCTCACGGGTTCTCGGAAAAGCTCGGCGTCAAGCCGCTCTATGTCAGCTTCGCTCAGGTCGCCTTCGAGGAAATACAGCTTGCTCGCCCGAATCTCGTCGCCGCCGCTCACTCCAAGGGCGCGCGCTTCGGAGAGCAACGCCGCGTCACGCGCAGATGCAATTTCGGGGAGAGGATGAGTTTCTACTTTATAACGCACGCGCCGCCAAACCAGCCGTGGTGGTCGCGCGCGATTATAACACCGTAAGAGATGTTAGCCCCGATATTTGGGCGGCATTACCTTAAATTTCCCAGATATGACGCTGCTGGAGTTTGCGCAAAAGCGTTTTAGGTGGCCGTCAAACCAACGCGCCGGTTGAACCCATCAATCAAATCATCAAGCGCGTCAGCCGCGTCAGCAATACGGCTCCAATATCCTCGGTCATACCACTGCGCCTGGATTTCCTCGTGTGCCTTCCCTTGCTGCTCCACCCAGGTGAAATACTTCAGGTTATGAATGCGCCTGCGCTGTGGGTAAGTCAGTTCAGCCATATTGTCCGTGGTAGCCCCAAGCACAAAGCGCGAAAACGCCGCTATCGCGTCGCGTTGAATGAATTCTCCCTCGCCCTCATTAAGTTCCCTCAACCGGCTGGCATACATCTCCGCAGAATCGGTCAGCACGGTAAGCACCACATCGTGCTCATTCAGTTCATACCAGCGGGCAAATTTGACCGCCGCGAGAACATTCGCGATTCCCGAGATTCCCAGTAACCCGAGTTGTACGAGCGTCCCATCACCCACGCCCAGAGCACTCAGATAGCTTCGCCCTATGGGTTCATTTACCAGTCGGAAGAGCCCCAGCGCAGCCGCATCATCCACGGCAATAACCATGTCTGTGTTTTTCACGTTATGTATCCACGGAACATGCTTGTCGCCGATACCTTCGATGCGGTGTGCCCCGAACCCACCCTGCAACAAAGTGGGACATTGCAGCGCCTCGACTGCTGCCAGCTTAGCCGTGGGAAACACATCTTTCAGATAATCCCCACTAGCCAGCGTACCCGCCGAGCCGGTAGTGCACACCAGCCCTCGAAAGCGGTCCTGCTCGCCCAACTCCGCGCGCAATACAGTCTCCATCGCTCTGCCCGTTACGCGATGATGCCAGAGATAATTACCGAACTCATCAAACTGATTGAAAATCATCAGGTCCTTCCCCGACCGCCTCAGTTCCCAGCAT
>CAJWGI010000142.1 GCA_913031335.1 uncultured Anaerolineales bacterium
TCGGAATGGCGTGCACGGGGAGAGCTGCGCCTGTACCTTCGCTCGTCAGCAAGAAAAGCACATCGCGCGTGTTTGCCCGCAGTAGTGCCAGCGGGGTGTAGGCGGAAAGGCCCGGTCGGCGCGTAGAATCGATGCGCGCCAGCTTGCCGGAATCTGTCAGCACCAGCCAGCAATCCTGGTCAGGCGCCAACCCGCCGGCGCTCGTTTCGGCGGGCCCATCGCCGGCCCGCATTATGTGTGTGCGGCGAGGGTCAGCGTACTTGTCACTGACCGCCTGCAGTTCAACGGCCACCGCCGCGCGCATCTTCTGTGGCGAGCGCAGCAGCGCTTGCAGGTTCTTGATCGTATTTTGCAGTGCTTTGTACTCGTCCTTTAGTTTCTGCTGTTCCAGGCGCGCCAGCCTGCGCAATGGCATTTCAAGGATGGCATTGGCCTGTTTTTCACTCAGTTTGAAGCGTTTCATCAGTGCGCCGCGCGCTGCGGGCGTGTCGGCGGACTTACGGATGACGCCAATCACCACGTCGAGTTCCGCCAATGCAGTCAGCATCCCTTCAAGGATGTGCGCCCGCTCTTTTGCCTGCGAAAGGTCGAATTGTGAACGCCTGCGTACCACGTCCAGGCGGTGCTGCAGGAACACGCGCAACGCCTGTTTGAGCGTCAGCATGCGCGGCTCTCCGTTCACCAGCGCTAGCAGGATGATGCTGAAAGTGCTCTGCAGCGGAGTCAGTCGGAACAGGTTGCGGACCACCTCGTCCGGTTGGGCCGATTTGGTCAGATCGATGACGATGCGCATGCCCTGACGATCGGATTCATCGCGCAGGTCGCTGAGCCCGGTGATGCGGTTCGCTCGCGCCAGCGTGGCAATGCGGCCAATGAGAGCGGCCTTATTGGTCTGATAGGGTAGCTCGGTCACGATCAGGCGGCTGCGGCCGCGGGTCAGTTCTTCCACGTGAATGCGGGCGTGCACTTTAATTTTCCCGCGCCCGGAGCCGTACGCCGCTGCCAACGGGTCTTCGTCCTCAGGCGTTACAATCAGCCCGCCGGTGGGGAAATCCGGGCCTTTCACGAAGCGCATCAAATCATCAACCTGCACGTCATCCAACTCATTCCAGTGTTGCAGCATGAGCTCGAGCGCCGCGCAAATTTCACCCAAATTGTGGGGCGGAATGGAGGTGGACATTCCTACGGCGATGCCAGTGCCTCCGTTAACCAGCAGGTTGGGGAATGCGGCCGGAAGCACGGTGGGTTCCTGCAGTGTGTCGTCGAAATTAGGCGCGAAATCGACTGTGTTTTTTTGGATGTCGGCGAGCAACTGCGTAGAAATAGAGTGCAAGCGCGCTTCGGTGTAACGCATTGCCGCCGGTGTGTCGCCATCCACCGAGCCGAAGTTCCCCTGCCCATCGACCAGTTCGGAGCGCATGGAGAAATCCTGGGCCATGCGCGCCATCGCGTCGTACACGGCCTGATCGCCATGCGGGTGATACTTGCCCAGCACCTCGCCGACGATACGCGCGGATTTTTTGTGGGCCGTGCCCGGGCCGATACCCATGTCGTGCATGGCATAGAGGATGCGGCGATGCACCGGTTTAAGGCCATCGCGTGCGTCCGGCAGCGCGCGCGCCACAATCACGCTCATGGCGTAAGATAGATACGCAGCCTGCATTTCTGCGTTGATGTCAACTCGTTGCGTCTGGTCATTTTCCATAGTACAAAGCTCCTCGTGCACGTGGCTGGCAGCCGAAATCGCCGTCGCTCCGTAGTGCCTGCAGACGCCCCCCAGCTTTCAGTTTATCTTTTCTTGTTGCGCGAGCCTCCGCGCCGGCGCCGACGTGGACGCCCGCGCCCGAACGGTTTCGGCGCGGTGGGGCTGGAACTGGTTTTCTGCTCAGACCAGATGGCCGGCAGCGGCTCCGGTGACCATTCTGCAAGCGGGATTTTCTCTGGGTCTTTGCGGGGCGCGTTGCGGTCGCCCCAGCTGCGCGGAATGTCAGGGTGCCATTCGGTTTTCTTGGCGCGCGGTTTTGCTCTCGCGACGGAACGCTGCGCTTTTTTTTCTGGGTGGGACGCTCTCTCGCGTTCCCGGTCCGGCTGGATGTAATCAAAATCGGGCAGCGCGTCCCGTAACAATAGACGACCGAGACCATCCTCAATCTCCAGCACACGCTCTTCCTCTCGGGGGGTTACCAGATTAAGGTGTACGGCATGAGGGACGCGCCGCAGCGTCTTGAAATAATCTTTGCTTTTAGAAGGCATATTGTAATTGACGACGTGGGTAACTTCTGCCACGGGCAGGTTGGCGGGGATGCCCCCGGACAGCAGCAGCAACTTGATTTCGGCGGCTTCGAAACGGGCGCGCAGCGAGTTCTGCTGCTTCTGAGAATCTGAGTTGAGCAATGCCGCCGCACTGGTCTTGCCGGCACGCATCTGCCGCGCGACGCGGGATGCCGTGTGGTTCTCGGCGGCGATTACAAGCATTGTGGCCGGGTTGTAGCGGCGCTGCAGCTTCAAGAGCAAACTGGTTTTCAGGTGATCCGGAACCGGCCACACCTGCTGTGGTATGCCTTCGGGATGCTTGTCATCCGGTTTAATGGTGTGTCGGACCGGTTCGCACTGTAGAGCCTGGCTCACGCGCGCGACAGAGCGAGTCTCGCGGCCGGTGCAGATGAGTACCTGCGGCTTCGTGGTCAGCAATTCACCAATTTCCAGCAATGTCGTTCTTTTTCCGCGCGCAATCATCTCGTCCGTATCGGCGAACAGTAATGCGGTTGGGGTTATTGCGGACGTCCCGCTTTCGCGCAGCTGCGCCAGGAATTTCTCAGCGGTGTTGATGGCGATGAACGGAGCCGCTTTTTCGGGCCGGGTCGTCGCGGTGCTTTCTGAGATGATGCTGATGGGTAGTTCGTCCCCCGTCAGTGCTTTCGTGCGCTTCGCGGTGTGTTCGGCGTGGCTTTCGCTGCAGGTCAGGATGACGTAGGCCGCGTCAGTTTCGGGCGAATGCAAGCAACGGTGCAGCAGCACAAACAGGGCCGTCTCGAAGCAGCCCGCTCCGGACGCACAGCTGACAAGCACGTCCGCGCCATCTAGAATGGGCGGAAGCAGTTGCGCGTGCGTCGGTGCTGCTCGGGTGTATCCGAGCTTCCCAAGACGAGCCGACAGGGTTGGGTGCAGGCCTAATTCGCTGAAAGACAAGACCGAACTCCGCAGGGATTATACCTGACAATGGTCGTGCGCCTGCTGAAAAAGAAAACACCCTGGCTTGATACCGGGGTGTTTTCTTTCCGGGCGGATTTGGGCTTCAGGCGGCCACGGGCAGTGCCGGTTCGGCGCTATCCACGCCGGCCTTGACGGTGGCCTGTTCTACCCGGTCTTCAAGGTTTTCGTCCAGTATGGCTGCGTCCTCTATGGCCTCCGGAATCTCCTGATGGGAGCGGTAGCCGGTGCCGGCGGGAATCAACTTGCCGATTATCACGTTCTCCTTCAGCCCGGTGAGCGGATCCAGCTTTCCTTCGATTGCCGCGCCGGCGAGCACTCGGATCGTGTGCTGGAAGGAGGAGGCGGAGAGGAAGGAATCGGTCGCCAGGGAGGCTTTGGTAATGCCAAGCAGCATCGGCACGCCCGCAGCTGGCTCCTTCTCGTCGACCACAAGGTCTTCGTTGATTTCCTGCAATGTGTAGCGGTCCACGAATTCGCCCGGCAGCAGCTCGCTGTCACCGGCGCGGACAACCTGCGTTTTGAGCAGCATCTTGCGGATGATAACTTCAAAATGCTTGTCGTGAATATTCTGCCCCTGCGAGCGGTAAACCTTCTGCACCTCGGTGAGCAGGTAGAGCTCGCATATCTCGCGCCCCAGTATGCGCAGAATGCGGTGCGGGTTTTGCGACCCTTCCGTGAGGCTGTCTCCGGCGCGCACCTTCTGGCCTTCAACCACCAGCAGGCGGGCGTTCGTGGGCATGTCGTATTCCACTTCTTCGTTGTGCTCGCGCGATACCAGTATCTTGCGTTCCGCCACGTGCACTTTGCCCTGGTTCTCAGCTTTCACCTTGCTGTCGCCGCGGATGGCAATCAGCGTGCCAGCGTTTATCTCGTCGCCATCGCTGACCTTGATGGACCAGTTTCCGGGCACTTCGTATTCATCCACCAGCATCTGGCTGTTGGCGACGCGCACCGAGATTTTGCCGTCCTCGGTACGGATGACTTCTGCCTTCCCGTCTATTTCCGTGATGACGGCCTCGCCCTTTGGCTTTTTGCGGGCCTCGAAAATCTCTTCCACGCGCGGAAGGCCGCTGGTGATGTCGCCGCCGTGGGCCACGCCGCCGGTGTGGAAGGTGCGCAACGTGAGTTGTGTGCCCGGCTCACCAATGGACTGAGCAGCGATGATGCCCACCGCGGTGCCAATCGCCACCAGATTCCCACGCCCGAGGTCGCGTCCGTAGCAATGCGCGCATATCCCCATCGGCAGCCGACAGACCAGCGGCGAGCGG
>CAJWGI010000143.1 GCA_913031335.1 uncultured Anaerolineales bacterium
CTCGATGTTGATGCCTTGCGAAGCCAGATAGTGCGTAATGCTGTGCACGATGCCCTCATGGTCAGCGCCGCGAATCTTAATCTCATAGGGAATGTGCCCGGCATACTTCTGCACATTCGCGCGTGTGGTCGACCGGGTGGCTACCTGGAATTCATCTCCCCCCAAAGCCCGGAGCGCCTCGCGCAGCGCATCGGCACGGTCGGTTGACGCGGAGACCAGCATTAACATAGCGAATTCCCCGCCCAGCCGCGCCATGCGGCTAGCTTCCAGATTTGCACCATGCTCCTCCACCACGTCAGTGACATGTTCAACAATGCCGGGCTTGTCCGGACCGGTCGCCGTAAGCACAAGCGCCTGTTTTGTCATGCACGATCTCCTTTTGCGCGTTTGCTCATTATGGTATTGGTTGCCCGTTTCTATGAAAGCTCGAGAAAATCGCCGATTGCACTGAACGCTCCGAGTAACTTCGCCGCCGACAGCAGCAACACTCCGAGCAACACCCAGCGCACAAACACCGTACCGCGCGCCACCGCAATGTGAACCCCGACCCACGCCCCGGAGGCGTTGCCCAGCGCCAGCGTCAGCCCAATCACCCAGTTCACCTGACCGTTAGCAACAAACACCGGCAACGCGACCGCGGTGAAACAAAGCACAATCAGCACCTTGACGGCGTTGCCGCGTAGCAAGTCGTACTGCCCCGATAGCACCAGCCCGGCGAGTAGAAAGATTCCAACACCGGCTTGGATGAACCCCCCGTAAACACCAATCGCGAAGAAGGTTAGCAGCCTGCCTACCGTGGAGGCTGGCCGTAGCTCTGACGGAACCGTCTGCAGCCAACGGCGTGGCCGCACCAATATCACGCCGATCATCGCCACCATCAGGGCTCCAATCACGCGCTCCATCATCACATTGTCCAGATCCACCGCGAGGCGCGCTCCCAGCAGCGCCCCCAGGGTCGCGGGGGCGGCCAGCGCGAGGCCGCCGCGCCAGTCCAGCGTGTTCCCGCGGCGGAAACTTGAAACCGCCACCGTGTTCTGCAACAGGATGGCTACCCGATTGGTGCCGTTCGCCACCGTAGCCGGTAGCCCGAGAAAAATGAGCAGCGGAAGTGTGATCAACGAGCCGCTTCCCGCCAAGGTGTTGATAAACCCCGCCGCGAAACCGGCCGCAACCACAGCCACGTGTAAATACCACCCATCCCCCATGTCAATGTCCGCAAGGCCTCTCGCCCGCGAACATCATGGTTCCGCCCAACAGCTAACCAACCGTGGCATACATCCAAGCGACATAGACAATGTACGCCCCTACCAGGATCAAGCCTTCAGTTTTGCTGAGCGTTCTTTTCGTGATTAGGAAGACATACAGCATCACAACTGACCCAAACAGCAGCCACATGGAGGTCTTCAGCTCCTGCGTGCCCACGGCGATTGTCCCCCGTCCGGCTATTATCATGATCAGCCACGGCAATCCCAGCCCTACCAGAACATCGAAAACATTGGAGCCGACAGCATTCGCAATGGCCATGTCGCCCCGGCCCTGGCGAGCCACCACAATCGAAGAAATCATATCCGGCACCGACGTGCCCCCCGCCAGAATAGTCAGAGCCACAATCACTGGCGGCACCCCGAGGGCGGTAGCGAAAGCGATACCGCTTTCCACCAGAACCCAGCTCAGAGCGCTTATCAGCACAATGGAGACAATAAACGCGCGCACGAACTGCGAGCGCGGGTCACCGATGAGTACTTGATACACGCCGTCAACAGCCCGTGAAACCCGCTGCAGCGCCCCACCCTCGCGATCCCGCCCGGTTTCCACCATCTCCTCCACCGCCGCAATAGGGTCCTCGTCACCTGCCAATTTTTTGCTCCAGAAGGCCAGAACACCGATATATGCAGCATAGAACGCCAGAAAGACCGCGGCCTCGTAAAGCTCGATGCGGGAATCCCGGAACGCCCAGAACAGCAGCCCAAGGCTCAGGGAGTACGCAATCACGTCGCGCGTCACTGTGGCATACGCCACTTTTGCCGGGCGCGCGAGCGCCGACGCCCCGGTAATCACCAGCACATTGAACAGCGCGGAGCCCACGATTGTCCCGATGCCCACATCTCCGTGGTCCCCGGGTTTCAGCAGTGCGATTAGCGCAATGGCCAGTTCGGGCGCGGATGAGCCCACCGCCATAAGCGTGGCCCCGGCCACATCGCTTGGAAGCTTTAACCGCGCTGAAATCTCGTCAAGGCTTACGATGAAAAAACCGTCCGTTAGCAGCGCCAGTAGATATACCGACGCGACAATGGCAAGCACACTCCACAAAATGATCATGGTTAACCTGGCTCCTTTCCTCTGTTCCTGCGTCGTCAGTGGCGGCGGCGTTGCCCCGCCGAGCCCGTGTGCCCGCTATCTGCCGCCCACCCCGCCGCATGACTGGTTGTCGGCTTTATCTCATCCGGGGGCCGCGGCGCTTTCAGGGCCGCGGCCATGGCACGGATATGCTCCGGGCGCGTGCCGCAGCAGCCGCCGATTATGCGAGCACCTCGCGCCCGCGCGGCAAGCGCAAACTCGGCCATTGCCTCCGGCCCGGCCCGATACACTGCCTTGCCGTCCACCAACTCCGGCACGCCCGCATTCGATTTGGCCACCAGCACAGCATCGGGCGCGGTCACATACATGCGTTCGACCACCTGCAGCATTTCAGTCGTCCCAGAGCCACAGTTTCCGCCCGCGGCGAAGACTCCCAAATCGAGCATCTTCCCGACCGCGTCCTCCGGGGACACGCCCATCATCGTATGGCCATGCGTGTCGAAGCTCATTGTAGCAACAATCGGGATTTCCGCATCCGCTTTCCGCACCCCGCTCACGGCTGCGCGTAGCTCTTCCACCGCCGACAGCGTCTCAATCCAAATGAAATCTGCTCCGCCGGCCACGAGGCCACCGCATTGCTCCGCGAAACCCGCAACTGCATCCTCGAATTCGAGTTCGCCCAGCGGCGCCATGATTTCTCCGCTGGGACCGACATCGCCAGCCACCAGCGCAGTGCTGCCCGCCTTTTCGATTTCTGTTCTCAAGTTGGCTGCCCCTGCCCGATTCAACTCGTACACTCGCTCGCGCAAACCATGCTGCCGCAGCCGAAAACGGCTGCCGCCAAATGTATTGGTGAGCAGCAACTGTGCCCCGGCCTGTACGTACGCGCGCTGAATGGAGCCCACCACCTCGGGGCGCTCCACGTTCCACAGTTCTGGCGGCTCTCCGAACTCAAGCCCTGCCTCGAACAGCATAGTGCCCGTGGCTCCATCCGCTAGGAGCGTACCGCTTCCTTCCAGTATCGTTCGCAATCGATGTGCAGTCATAGCCATTGCCGCCGCAATCCCCATTAAACACCACCCGCCGGATTCAGTCCAGCCACCGACAGTGCGACCTTGTCACCGCGCTGACCCTAGGGTAGCATTAAACCGTCGCCCGGACGTGAGCCACGGCTGGCCGACATACCGCGATGAGAAAACCCATTCCATTTTTCGAGATCTTCAAAGCCCTTCGCAGCGTTAGCAATGTTCTCGTTGCACAGGCCGATAGGCAACATGGCCATTGCTGAGGTAACGCTCGGGCTGGCATTCGTGGCCGGTCTGGCGTCATTCCTCTCGCCCTGTGTCCTCTCGCTCGTGCCGGTGTACATAGGCTATCTCGGGGGGCAGGTGTTCTCCGATGCCGAAGTCCAGTTTCAAATCAGTCGCCGACGTACATTCCTGCACGGATTGGCATTTGTGCTTGGCTTCAGCATCGTGTTCGTCACGCTTGGCGCTGCCGCCAGCGCAATCGGACAGGCGCTCTACGACATGCGTGGAATTCTCACCCGAGTCGGCGGGATAGTGGTCATTATTTTTGGGCTGCATATAATGGGCGTCATCACCATACCGTTCTTGTATCACGACACCAGGCGCCAGGTGGACACGTCCGGCCAGGGTCTGAACTTCTTTTCCTCCGTGCTGATGGGCATGTTCTTCTCGGCCGGATGGTCTCCCTGTGTGGGTCCGGTACTAGGGGCCATGCTCACGCTGGCGTTCGCCGTGGAGGGCGTCAACCGTGGCGTTTACATGCTCAGTGCCTATTCGCTCGGGTTGGCAATCCCCTTTCTGGCGGCAGCGCTTGCCATCGGCCAGATGTCGCACCTGATTCGCCGGTTGGGCAAAGTCCGGCGAGCGATTGAAATCGCCAATGGATTATTGCTGCTTTTAATTGGCGGCCTGCTCTTTTCAGGCGCGCTCGGCCTTTTTACAGCCAGATTCGCGCAGAGCCCGGGCTTACTCGAATTGCAGCAGATGATTGACTCTTCCGTCGTCGACTTCTGGCAGAGTATTGTCAGCGGACCATCCGGATGATTCGCTGAAAAAAAGATGCCTCGCACGCCAGCTCGTCTTCCGCTGCCCTTAATCATTGCGGCCGGGACACTGCTGGGCCTGGCTCTGGGTGCG
>CAJWGI010000144.1 GCA_913031335.1 uncultured Anaerolineales bacterium
GCTGCGCAAGGAAGGTGCGGCCGCGCAGGTGCATGCGCGGCGGACGGTCTCGCGGCGTTTGAATAATAAAGGCATGGCCGCGAAGGTGTTCGATGAAATCGCGCCTCGGTTTGAGAATAGGCCGGGTGGTTATACGCGTATGTTGAAATTGGGCGCGCGTTCTGGTGATGCAGCCCGGATGGTGATGCTAGAGCTGGTTGAAGATTAACCGGCTGGTTAGTGTAAGGTGACTGTGCGAGCGTGTTCGAGTGGGACGCTTCCGAGGGATTCTGGAATATGATGGAACGGAATTTCATGGCTTCCAACAACAGGCGGGGCAGCGCACTGTGCAGGCGGAGCTGGAGGCCGCCCTCGGGCGCATTGGCGGTGGTGGTAGGACGCCCGTCAGCGCGGCCGGTCGGACTGACAGCGGGGTACACGCCAGTGGGCAGGTTGTCGCGTTTGACCTGGAATGGCGACACGGAGATGAAAAGCTGCTCCGCGCGCTTAACGCACAGCTCCCCGTGGACGCCAGCCTGCGCGCGCTGGAACATGCGGAGAATGGTTTCAATCCACGGCGAGCGGCACGTTGGCGCAGGTACGAATACCGCATTTACAACGCTCCTGTCAGGTCTCCGTTGCAGACGCGCGTGAGCTGGCACGTGTGGCCCAGATTAGATATGGAAGCGATGCGGGCGGGCGCGCGCCATCTGCTGGGTGAGCATGATTTTGCCACCTTTGGGAGCGCTCCTGATAAACGCGGGCACACGGTGCGCACTGTGCGAGAAGCGAAGTGGATCGCGGAGGGGAGGCTGCTGGTGTTTGCGATTGAGGCGAACGCCTTTCTTTATCACATGGTGCGCAGCATTGTAGGGACGCTGCGCATGGTCGGGTCGGGGGAGAGGAAGGCTGAAATGATGGCGGAAGTGCTGGCAGCTGGAGACCGCGCCAGATGTGGGACGCTTGCCCCACCGCAGGGCCTGACATTGGTGGAAGTGAAATACTGAGGGTAAATTGTGGAAAAGACTTACGTAACGAAAGCGGGTGATATTGAGCGGGAATGGATCGTGTTGGACGCGTCGGGGCAGACGCTCGGCAGACTGGCGACGCGCATTGCCACCATGCTGCGCGGGAAGCACAAACCGCTTTATGCTCCCAATCTGGATACCGGTGATTTCGTGGTCGTGGTGAACAGCGGCAAGATTGCGGTGACAGGCAATCGACTGGATGATAAATTGTATCGGCGGCACACGGGCTACCCCGGCGGGCTGAAGGCGATTACGCTGCGACGGATGCTTGAGATACATCCGGAGCGCGTGATTCGGTTCGCGGTGAAGGGGATGCTGCCGAAGAACAAGTTGGGACGGCAGATGCTGAAGAAGCTTAAAATATATGCGGACGCAGAGCATCCGCACGCGGCGCAACAACCGCGAACACTTGAAAACTGAAATGCAGGGCATTATGGAATCTCGAGAATATCACGAAGGCGTGGGACGACGAAAGGCAAGCACGGCGCGGGCGCGCGTGTATCCCGGCGGCAGTGGCGATGTGGTGGTGAATCAAAAGCCGGCACAGAAGTATTTCCCGCGCACGGGCGACATTGACAAACTCCTCTACCCACTTGGGCTAGCCGGCTGTGACGGGCAGGTGGATGTCAGTGTGCTGGTCTCCGGGGGCGGAGTGACCGGGCAGGTAGATGCCAGCGTGCATGCCATCTCGCGCGCTTTGCTAAAGCGTGATCCGGATGTGCGTCCTGCGCTTCGCCGCGCTGGGTTGTTGACGCGAGACGCACGTGTGAAAGAACGAAAGAAACCGGGCCTGAAAAGGGCACGCAAGGCGCCAACCTACACCAAGCGGTAGGCGCCACACAAGGGCCGGGACATACCCTGGCCCTTTTTGGTTCTTCACGACAAAAGTATGGCATCGATAATTATAGTTGGACTGGGGCCGGGCCCTTCCGAAGCGCTCACGCGTGAGGCTGGCGAGGCCGTGCTGCAAGCGGTGGAATTGCATATTGCCGGAGGGTGCGAACCCGGTTGCGACACGGGCGCAGGGACATGTCTCTGTCCGCAATTACCGGACGTTGACGCGGCTGCTCTAGCGGCCCATGTGGTGGAGCGGGCAAAAAAAGGCGCCGACGTGACACTCAGTGTTCCGGGTGATCCGGCTGATTGGCAAGCGCTGCTGCAGGAAATGGATGAGCTGGCTACGCCACTGGGCATTGTCGTCCGGCGCGTGTCTGGAGTGAGTCTGGTCTCGCCGGTATTGGCTGCGTTGGGTTTCGCCGCGCTGCCGGGGCTGTATCTGACCACTGCGGCGCAACTGGCTTCTAGGCCCCATCCATCGTTCGCACCCGATTGCCCCGTCCTGGTGATGCAGTTGCGCTCCAGCTCTACGTTGGCCGCGCTCCAAAAGACGTTGCTGAATCAATACCGGCCCGACTTCCGGGTGGCGCTCGCTCATAGCGCCGGCCGCGAGAGCGAAATGGTCAAGTGGGTTGCGCTCGGAGAGTTAAGCGCCAGCACGCGCATCAGCCACACGAGCGCGCTTTTCCTGCCGCCGGGGGATGAAATGGATGGCTTTGGCGGGCTGCAGGCCATCGTGGCGCAGCTGCGTGGCCCAGACGGCTGCCCGTGGGACCAGGAACAAACGCACCGTTCGCTGCGCGCCAATTTGCTGGAGGAAGCATACGAGACGCTGGCGGCGATTGACTCTGGCGATCGTGCTGCGCTTGTGGAGGAACTCGGCGACCTGCTGCTGCAGGTGGTGATGCACGCGCAAATCGCTGTTGACGAGGGGGAGTTTGATGTGGTAACGCTGGTTTCGGGAATCAACAAGAAACTGGTGCGACGACATCCACATGTGTTTGCCGGGTTGTCGGTCGAAGGCGTTGAGAACGTTTTGCGCAAATGGGATGAAATCAAGGCAGCCGAAAATAGCGGCAAGGCTAGAGAAGGCGGTGATAGCGCGCTTTCCGGCGTGCCAATTGTGCTACCGGCGCTTGCGCAAGCGCAAACCTATCAGCGCCGCGCGGCGCGAGTGGGGTTTGACTGGGCTGAACTGGACGGGGTACTCGAAAAAATCCAGGAGGAAATTGAAGAGCTGCGCTCAGCTCGCGGATCGGAGCAGAAGACCGCTGAAACGGGCGACTTGTTGTTCACGCTAGTTAATATGGCGCGTTGGCTAGACGTTGATGCCGAGAGCGCGCTGCGTGAGGCAAACGCGCGTTTCCGCTCCCGTTTCGAGGCAATGGAAACGCGTATCGGAGAGCAGGGTGGCAAGATCCGAGAGCAATCACCGGCCGGATTGAATGCTCTCTGGGCGCGGGTCAAGGAGATTAAAGAGTCATAATAGACTGCGCTATGGATATAATAGTGTGCGCGGTGGGCAATGGTAATTGTGACGACGGAGCAGAACGAAAAAGGGTCATCTTCGCGAATGACCCTTTTCTGTCGGGGCGAGAGGATTTGAACCTCCGACCTCACCGACCCGAACGGTGCGCGCTAGCCGGGCTGCGCCACGCCCCGAGCGGGTGTGATTATAGCGCATGGGCGGTGGGATGTAAAGAATAGCGTGGAGGCAGCGCATTGCATGGCCGAAAAAGCATCAACTCCTGAAAGAAAACGAGCCGGGCGGAGACCGTGGCAGCAATGGCTGCTGCCTGGGCTAGGGGTGAAGCGCTGGCTGGTGTTACTGCTGCTTGGAGTGACACTACTGGGCATTGGGCTTGCATTTGTTCTTGTGGAGGTTTACCAGGGTGGCTATCTGCCGCCGGTGCTCGATGCGCTGACCCTGCAGCCGGTGCCGCGCCCGATGAGAGCGTTCGTTCTTGGCGCGGCCGGCCTGGCCGCAGCTGCTTATGCCGTGGCGAGGCTGAGCAAGGAGCTGCTGGAGCCGTTCGCACCGGTAGGGCGCTCGGTGGCGGCCGTAGTGGCGGAGAGGCGGCGCAAGCGACGCGGCCCGCGAGCGGTGGTGATTGGCGGGGGTACCGGAATGGCGGTCTTACTGCGCGGGCTGAAGGAGCATACATCCAATATCACCGCCATTGTCACGGTGGCGGATGACGGCGGGTCCTCCGGCAGGTTGCGCAGAGAGCTGGGCGTGCCCCCACCCGGTGACCTCCGGAATTGCATGGCCGCTCTTGCAGACGATGAAGCGCTGCTGACGCAATTATTCCAATATCGATTTGGAGCCGGCGGGGAGGTGCAAGGTCACTCGTTCGGCAATTTGTTCATCACCGCGATGACGGAGGTGACCGGCTCTTTCGAGCGGGCACTTGCGGTTTCCAGCCAGGTGCTTGCCATTGGTGGTCGAGTGCTTCCATCCACGCTTGACAACGTGAGCCTGACGGCGGATGTGCGTGAAAGCGATGATGAACCTGCGCTGCGGGTAAGAGGGGAATCCGCCATACCAGATAAGAAGGGCCTGATCGAGCGCGTACACTTGCATCCGCAGCAGGCC
>CAJWGI010000145.1 GCA_913031335.1 uncultured Anaerolineales bacterium
AGTCGCTGAGCCGATTGCTGGCCTCCGGGCTAAATGTGAAGGTCCTGGTGTTGGATACGCAGGTGTACTCCAACACCGGCGGTCAGAGCTCCACCGCCTCGTTCACCGGTCAGGTGGCGAAGATGGCGGCGTATGGCGCGGCCCTGCAGGGCAAAAGCGAATCGCGCAAGGAACTATCGCGCATCGCCATGATGCACCCCGATACCTATGTGGTGCAGACCACTCCGGCGCACATTAACCACTTTTACCGCGCGATAATGGGGGCCAATGAGTACCCCGGCCCGGCGGTGGTGAATGTGTTCACCACCTGCCAGCCCGAGCACGGCGTCGGCGACGACCAGTCGGCGCACCGCGCCAAACTGGCGGTTGATAGCCGTGCCTTTCCGCTGCTAACTTATGACCCTCGCCGCGGCGAGCGCATCCGCGACCGGCTGCAACTGAAGGGCAACCCGGACATGAAAGCCGACTGGCATACCCGTGCGGACGGCGAGCGCATAGACTTCGTGTACTTCGCGCGCGGCGAGGGCCGTTTTGGCAAGCAGTTCGACGCCGATGGAAATCCCTCCGCCGCGCTGCAGATTGCGCAGCAAGACCGCCTCGCAAACTGGCGCACCCTGCAGGAGATGGCCGGCATCCTCTGAGCCGGCGCGGTTTTGGGCGCGCACTGGCGACTGCTCCTCTCACCCCCTGCGGATGGCCCCACGAACATGGCAACGGACGAGGCCATCCTCGCGGCTGTATCGCGCCGCCTCGCAGCGCCTACTTTGCGGCTCTATGCTTGGGAGCCCGCCTGCCTTTCGCTCGGGCGTGCGCAGCCTGCAACCGAGGTTGCCCACGAACGGCTGCGGGCGCTCGGTTACGGTCTGGTGCGCCGCCCCAGCGGCGGACGCGCGATTCTGCACATTGACGAACTGACTTATTCGGTCTACCTGCGTAAAAGCGATGCGCTGGCGCGCGGCGGCGTGCTGTCGGCTTATCGCCGCCTGAGTGCGGCGCTGTTGACCGGCCTTGATGAAATCGGGCTGCCCGCCCGCAGCGATGCGGACGCCGTGGGCGGGGCTGCTGCCGGAGCGGTGTGCTTTGAGCAGTGCTCTCATTATGAGATTACGGTGGCTGCGCGCAAGCTGCTTGGCAGCGCGCAGTGGCGGCAGGGCGGCGGGGTGCTGCAGCATGGCTCATTGCCGCTGCGCGGTGACATGGCGCGCATTTGTGCTGTGCTTGCATACGCGTCACCGGAGCAGCGTGAACGCGCGCGCGGGCGAGTGCGGCAACGCGCGACAACGCTGGCCGCCGCGCTGGGGCGGGAAGTCCGTTGGGGCGATGTCGCCACGGCGCTCGCGCGCGGGTTTTCGCGGGCGCTGAACATCGAGCTGCATCGAGGTGAATTGAATCCGGCCGAGGGGCAGCGTGCCGCCGAACTGCGCGCGCGGAAATATGCCCGCGCGGAGTGGACGCTTGCACAAGCCTCGGCGCGGGTGCGCGTGCGGCCGCAACCGGCGGCGACACCATGATCATCGGCGCGTGCGTCATCGAACTGCGCCTGCCGGCCGCGCGCTCGCTGAAGCAGAAGCGCGGGCAGCTGCAATCTCTGCTGACGCGGCTGCGGCGCGAATTCAATCTGGCGGTGGCCGAGAGCGGCCACAACGATGTCTGGCAGTCGGCGCAGATCGCGATGGTGGCGGTGAGCAACGAACGGGATGCCGCTGAAAAGGCGCTGCGGCGCGCGGTGCAGTGGATTGAAAAACACCGCCCGGACCTGGATGTGGTCGCTGCAGAGATTGAATGGCGATGAGTTCCACTGTTGTCGGCCGCGGACGCGCAAACGCCGACGCCTATCTTGTGCTTAGCGTCGGCGTCGTGATTCTTGGCTGGTCACCGCTGCTCATCCGCTGGGCCGGTGCGCCCGGAGTGGCTACAGCTTTTTTTCGTAATTCCATCGCGGTGGTGGTGCTTGTCTTGCCGTTCTGGTGGAAGCGCCGCAGCGCCGGGCGCATGGTACGTGGTGCGTTCTGGCTGGCACTGCTAGCGGGAGTGAGCTACGGCATTGACGTCGGCCTGTGGTCCACCGGAATTACCCTGACCGGCGTGGCCAATCCGACGCTGCTGGCAAACACCGCTCCCATCTGGGTGGGTTTGGGCGCGATGATGCTCTTCCACGAGCGGTTGGGGACTGGTTTCTGGGCCGGACTGGCGCTAGCTATGGCCGGGGCCGCCCTGATTCTGGGACTGGACCGCTGGGAGTCAGTACTCGCAGGCACGGGCTCGCTTTACGGCCTGCTGGCTGGGATTTTTTATGGCGGCTTTTTTCTGGCTGGACAAAAGGCGCGCGAAAGCTTGGATACAATCTCCTTTTTCTGGATAGTGCTTGCCAGCTCTGCATGCATGCTGGGAATTAGCATGGCGGCGCTGCGGCAGCCACTTATCGGATATGGGCTTTCAACTTATCGTATTTTTCTGGCGCTGGGTGTTGTACAGGTGGCTGGCTGGCTGGCGGTCACGTATGCGCTGGGCCGACTGCCGGCGTCGACCGTGGCCCCAATAATGCTGGTACAACCAGTCATTACGGCTGGGCTAGCTCACTTTTTGCTGGGAGAACGGCTGGGCCCATGGCAGTCTCTGGGCGGTGTGGCTGTGCTAGCCGGGGTAATGTTGGTGCATCGTCAGCGTGCACAGGAATGATTTCGGTGCGCTTATATCTGGAACTGTCCGTCTTTGTAAAGTAGGTCGGCGTCCACCGTTATCTCGCTTTCGGTTTTCATGTCGCAAATCATATCCCAGTGCACGGCGCTGACGTTGCGGCTGCCGGTCAGCGGGTAGCCCGAGCCGACGGCGATGTGCATTGTGCCGCCCATCTTCTCATCGAAAAGAATCTGCTTTGTGTGCCGATCGATGCCATAGTTGGTGCCGATCGCCCACTCGCCCACATAACGCGCGCCCGCGTCGCTATCCAGCATGTGCTGCAGATAAGGCTCGTTCTTCGCCGCGCTGGCCTGCACCACTTTGCCTTCTTCAAAACGCAGTTCGATGCGCTCGATTTCGCGCCCGCCCACAGTGACCGGGAAATCGAAGCGCACGTGGCCGCCGAGCGAGTCTTCCACCGGGCCGGTGAAAATCTCGCCATCGGGCATGTTTCGCCGGCCGCACGCATTGATGAAGGTGCGCCCTTTGATAGAGAGGGTCAAATCGATATTCGCGCCACGCACACGCACTTTATCGCGGCCGCGCAGCCACTCGACTAGCCGCTGCTGCTGCGCCTGCAGCGATTGCCAGTGAGCGACCGAGTCGTCATCGCCGTGCACGTGGCAGGCGCGGTAGACGAAATCGGCGTAATCGTGCAGGCTCATATCGGCTTCCTGCGCCAGCGCGTGCGTTGGGAAGAGGGTGACCAGTTCAAGTCTCCCGCGTCTCCGCGCTGCAGGTAGGCTTGCTGCACCGGCGCGTATGCCTGCTGTTGGCGCACCTGCTTTGCCGGGTCCACGCCGGAAAGCGCACGCGTATTGGGCACGCCTTCCACGCGGATGACGGCGTCGAAGGTGTCCACGGCCATTTTGTATAGCGGTGAGACGTAATCCAGCTGGTGCTCCTGCGCGAAGCGGAAGAAGATGTCCTCCGGGCCGCGCAGAAACGGCGCAAGGTTCGGGTGTCCGCCGCGTTCCAGCACGCGCTGATACAGCGCCAGCATGAGCGCCATGCCGGTGGTGCTGGCCGGCGCCCAGATGAGCACCTGGTCGTCGCGTTGGATGTCGGTGGAGTAATCCACCAGCAGGCGGGCAAGGCGGGTTACGCGTGGGTCGGGCATTCGGGCTCCAGTTCGGGCAGAATGGCTGCGATTATAACCCGCGCGCGCCGCTTGACGGATGGTCGCCCGAGAACTTATACTAGAGATGCCGCTTGCATCAGACTTGAGCGAGACGGCTGGACAAAAATGGCGTGCCGCCTTTCGCGGCGGCCGCCCCGGGATGGAACGCGCGGGCTCCCGGTGACATTCGGTGTGTCTGGCCCTCCGCGCGGCGGAGGGTTTCTTTGTTAACCAGTGGCATCTCACTCACAGAGGAGGAGATAGCATGAGCGCAAATCCAGCTTCATCCCCGCAGCACAAGAAAGTCTCCCTGATTACTTTGCGAGAAAAAAAAGAGTGCGGCGAGCCGATTGTCTCGCTGACGGCATATGATTGTCCCACCGCGCTGGCCCTGGACGCCGCCGGGGTGGACCTGATTCTGGTGGGGGATTCGCTCGGCATGGTGGTGCTCGGATATGAGACCACGCTACCGGTGACGATGGATGAAATGCTGCACCATTGCCGTGCTGTGGCGCGCGGCGCGAAGCGGGCGTTCCTGACCGGCGACATGCCCTTTCTCTCCTATCAGGCGGATGTGGCCGAGGCGGTGCGCAACGCCGGGCGCTTTCTGGCCGAAG
>CAJWGI010000146.1 GCA_913031335.1 uncultured Anaerolineales bacterium
CGGCAGCCGGCTCGCTGAGGTGCGCGCGCGCCTGTTGCAAGAGTTACCCCTGCATGTGCAACCTGCCGCCGTGGTAGCGGACATCATGTCTCACGGGGTACATACGCTCAACCCGGAGACCACAGTGGAACAGGTCTACGCGCACATGCAGAAGCACGGTTATGAGGGCTACCCGGTCGTGGAGGGTGGGCAGGTGCTGGGGCTGGTGACGCGCCGCGCGGTTGACCGGGCGCGGACGCACCAGCTGGAGCACGCCCCGGTGACGGATATCATGGAGGCGGGCGCGGTGACGGTGTCGCCCGACGACAGCGTGGACCGGCTTTTGAACGAGATGATTGGGCACGGCTGGGGGCAGGTGCCGGTCTCTCGGGATGGCGAAATTGTGGGCGTGGTGACGCGCACAGATTTGATTAAAGAGTTGGCGCTTTCGCCGGAGCGCGGATGGTGTAACGTGGCCGACTTGCTTCATCGTGCGCTCTCTCCGGTGCACCTGAAACTGCTGCACACCCTCAGCGCGGCCGCGCAGTCTCAGGGCAGCGGCCTTTATGTGGTGGGCGGGTTTGTGCGCGATTTGTTGCTTGAGAGCGCCAGTGTTGATTTTGATCTGGTGGTGGAGGGCGAGGCCATCAAGTTGGGTCGCGCGCTGGCTAAGCAGCTCGGCGGTCGCGTCACCGCCCACCGGCGCTTTGGCACCGCCAAATGGCATCTGCCGGCCGAGCTGGCGGCGGAGACCGGGCTGCCGGCGCTAGATCTGGTCTCGGCCCGCACCGAATTTTACGCCCAGCCCTCCGCGCTTCCCGAGGTTGAGCGCGGCAGCATCAAGCTGGATTTGCACCGGCGCGATTTCACTGTGAACACGCTGGCGGTGAGTTTGCAGTCGCACCGTTTCGGTGATCTGTTGGACCACTGGGGCGGGCTGAAGGACCTGGACGAAAAGCGCTTGCGGGTGCTGCACTCGTTGAGTTTTGTCGATGACCCCACGCGCGTGCTGCGCGCCGTGCGTTTGGAGAAGCGCCTTGGCTTCCAGATTGACCGGCGCAGCGCCGAGCTGATGGAACTGGCGCTGCCGCTGTTGGCCAGAGTGAGTGGAGACCGCATCCGGCACGAGATTGAGCACATGTTCGCCGAGGCTGCCCCCCAAGTCATGCTGGCGCGTCTGGACGAAATCGGCGTGCCCGGAGCGTTGCACGCTGCGCTTGCCGGCCAGGCGGATGCGTGGCTTGCCGAGCGGTTCGCGTCCGCGCGGGAAGGGGCGCCGCAGCAGGAGCTGCCGGTCATCTACTTTGGCCTGTGGCTTTATCGATTGACGTGGCCTGATACTGAGGCCATTTGCCGGCGTTTGAAAGTGACCGCCGCCACCATGCGAGTGATGCAGCAGATTCCGCATGTCAAGGCGCGGTTACCCGCGCTGGGAGAATCAGCAAAACCGAGCGGCGTTGTGAGCGTTTTGGATGGCTGTGTACCGGCAACTCTCTCGGTGGTGGCGCTGGCGGAGGCTGACGCAGGCGTGCGGGAAAATATTCGCCGCTATCGCGATGAGTTTCGGCGCGTGAAGCCGACCATCCGCGGCGCAGACCTGAGAGCGCTTGGCGTGCGCCCCGGCCCGCAGTTCGGGCGCGTTCTCGGGCGGCTGCGCGCTGCCTGGCTGGATGGCGAGGTTTCCAGTTCGGAGGAGGAGGCAGACTTGCTGCGTGAGCTCTTGAAGGTGGAAGCCGAGCAGTCGACGTAAAGCCGTCCCTCGGCCTGCGCGCCGGTGAGTAACTTTCTGTGGCGCGCAGTGTTGTTTGAGGACGTATGTTACAATACACGCCGCAGGCGGAAATACACTCTCAGCCAGTGGTGTGCACCGGTTTCGGGCCCGGTCCGGCGAGCGCAGTGGAAGCATAAGTAGGAATTCGCAGTTTTAATCGCAGAGTCAATCGAATAGTCTTTCAGGAGGAGGACCCCTTGATGGCGCCCAACGCTGACCATATTCTTGATTGTCAGGGACAAATTTATCCGGCACCCATTCTTGCCGCCGAAAAAGAATTGGGCGTGATGGCTGCCGGAAAGGTGCTCGAGGTAATCACCACCGATGCCAACACCCGCCCAGATTTGCGCACCTGGGCGAGCAAGGTGGGGGTGGAAATAGTGGAGATTACCGCTGCGGACGAGAGCGGGCGCTACAGTTTCTTCGTGCGCAAAAGTGCGCAAGTGTCTGCGCGGACGGACACCGCCGCGGCTACCGATGAAAGCAGGCTCTTCTTAGTGGTCTTGAAAACCGGTTTTGAATACACCCCAATCGTCAGATCTGCGTTCATGTACGCCGCCCTGGCTGCCGCTATGGAGTTCGAGACCGTGGTGTATTGTGTTCAAGCCGGCGCGGACACAATGGTCGCAGGTAAAATCGATGCGTTGGACGAGAGCAAGCCGGGCAAGCCAACTATCCGGCAACGTTTCAGCGAGGCGCTGGAGATGGGCGTACGCGTGGAAGTGTGCGAGCAGACCGCAAATGTGCGCGGCATCGCTGCCGACGACCTAGTCGCGGGGGTGGAATTGCGTGGCGGCGCAGTGCTCATCGATTACGCTTCGCGGGCGGTAGGCCAACTTTCTTTCTGACCAACCAGAATACGGTTTTTTGTCCGATATGCTGAGCTCAACGGCTGGCAGCGCCAGCAGACGATTCTTCTTCGCCGCGCTTTTCTGGCTGCTAGTACCGGGTGTCATGGGCTTGACCCTGGCGTTGGTGCTCTACGTGCCCTCGCTGCAGGATGCCTTTCCCATCGGCATCAAACCGTATCTCAGCTTCGGGCGGCTGCGCTCGGCACACGTCAATCTGGCCATCTTTGGCTGGCTCTCACAGGCTTATGTGGGCGGGATTCTTTACATCCTTCCGCGCCTCACGCACACTCGCCTTTTCAGTGAACGGCTTGCGCATGCGAACTGGTGGCTTTGGAATATGATGGTGGCCGGCGCGCTGCTCACCCTGCCACTAGGCGTCACACAGGGGCGCGAATACGCGGAGATGATCTGGCCGCTTGACCTGCTACTAGTGCTGAACATGCTTTTACTTGCGGTGAACATCTGGGGCACGGTGGCGCGGCGCAACGAGCCGAAGATTTACGTCAGTCTGTGGACGTTCATGGCCGGCACCATGGTGATGCTGCCGGTGTACATGGTCGGCAACAAAATATGGGACCCCGACGGCGCGTTTACCGGGATGACGGACAACATCGTCAATTATTTCTACGTGCATAACCTGTTCAACGCGTGGTTCACCACCGTTGGCCTCGGATTGGCGCTGTATCTGTTGCCGAAACTGGCCGACCGACCTCTGTACAGCCACAAGCTCGGGCTGTGGGGTCTGTGGAGCGTGTGGACGGGGCAGCACCATCAACTCAACAGCCCCGCCCCGGACTGGTTGGAGTACCTGACTGTGGTTTTTAGCATTCTCGCTGCTGTGCCGACCACTGCCTTCATGGTGAACTTCTTCATGACCATGCGCGGCAGTTGGCAACGCGTCGAGCGCGATGTGGCGCTTCGCTTTCTGGTGACCGGAGCGCTCTTCTGGGCGTTCACCTGTGTGCAGGGCGTGGCGCAGTCATTCCGCTCCTTTTCCATGCGCGTGCATTTCACCAACTGGGTGATAGGGCACAGCCATCTGGCGCTGGTGGTCGATTACAGCTTCTGGGCTTTCGCGCTGATTTACCTGATGGTTCCGCAGCTGGTGGGGCGTTCGCTTTACAGCCGCGCACTGATGGAATGGCACTACTGGCTGACCACTATCGGAATGGTGGTGTTCATGGTGTTTTTATGGGTAGCCGGGCTGATTCAGGCGCAGCACTGGATGTCGAACAGCATTCCGTTTCTTGATACTGTCAGGGTGATGAATCCGTTTTTCGGCGCGCGTCTTTTCGGTGGCTTGCTGGCCGGAGCAGGCATTCTGTGCTTCGTGTACAACCTGTGGCGCACAGCTGCAATTGAGCCGGCGCGGCGCTCTCCGGTTCTGGCAGCCGGCCCGGGGGCGGGGCAATGAGAGCCAATCTTCCTTACCTGGTTGGCGGCTCTCTGATTAGCCTGTTGCTGGGAATCATAGTCACGATTATCATTCCAGCGCAAGACCCGATTGGGCCGACCGCGCTGGCGCGCCCGTACACCGAGCAGGAACTGGTGGGGCGTGCGATTTACCTGAAAGAAGGTTGCATGTATTGCCACACGCAACAGGTGCGCGCGCCGGAGGCCAACGCAAGCATGATCCATGAGCCGGGCGACATTGGGCCCGAGTCGGTGCCCGGAGATTACTATTATCAGAGCCCGGTGTTTTGGGGCACCAATCGGCAAGGCCCGGACTTGGCGCATATGGCCAGCCGGGCGGGCATCGGCGACAACCCGGCCTGGCAACGGCTG
>CAJWGI010000147.1 GCA_913031335.1 uncultured Anaerolineales bacterium
GCCGCGTTGTGCTCGCACTATTTCGGCGAGAACGGAGAGCGCAACTTCGGCGGGGGATTCAGCGCCGATATCCAGCCCGGCTGGGGTGTGTACCTGCCGCAACGCCTCCGCGGAGAACCCTTTGGAGCGCAGCCGGCGGAAGAACTCTCTGGCCTTTACCGGACTGGCGACCAGCCCGATGAAGGCTGGCCCGGCTGCCAGCATCTGCTCCAGGGCGGGCAGATCGTAACCCCAAGTCATTATCACCGCGTAGGTGGCAGGCGATATGGCTGCCGGAATTGGCGCCAGAGTCTCGCTGGCGCTATCGTAATCAATGATGTGAATCTCGGCGGCGTCGGGAAAGCGTTCGCTGCTGGCCCAATCTTCGCGGTCATCCACCACCACGACGCGCATGTCCAGCAGCGCGGCCATTTGCGCCAGCGGCTGCGCGATGTGCCCAGCGCCGATGATTAGTAATGTGAGGTCCGGACGTAAAACTTCCATAAATATATCCACTGCTCCACCGCATAGCCCGACTGATTCGGGACCGCCGCGCGTGTTGAACACGTAGTTCTTCAGCACGGCGTGGCCGTTAGACAGCAACTGCAGTGCGTCTGCGGTCACGCGCTGCTCCAGCGTGCCCCCTCCGATAGTGCCGCGTGTGCTGCCCGCGGGCGTGATTATCATGCGCGCGCCCACGTGGCGAGGCGCCGAGCCGCGCACGCGCACGACGGTGGCCATGCACACGGTTTCTCCTCGCGCAAGCGTCTGCGAGGCCGCCCGGGTCACGTGCAGGAATTCACTCATTCATATCGCGGGCGGCAGACTACCCTGACAGTCAGCCCACGTCGTTTCAAACTGTGCAACTGCAAGCACGTAAGTCTATCAAGCCATGCGCGCCAGTGTCAAGTCGCCCCCATGCCGGTTTTATGGAAACGCTTTGCTTTCAACTCGAAGCGGGGCAGGCTGCCGCGCGGGACAATACTCACCCTTGGGCGCAGGCCGAGCGCGTTTTGCACGCTTTTCTCGATGGCGGCTCGGGTGGTTTCGATAGGCGACCCTTCTTCCAGTTCCACTTCCACGGCCAGTTCCCGCATTTCCCGCCGGGTGTTGACCTCTATGCGGAATTCGTCCACGTTGTCGAACTGGCGCACGATGTTCTCGATGGCGCTGGGGAAAATGTTGACGCCGCGCACGATTACCATGTCGTCACAGCGCCCGAGCACGCCGCCCTCAAAACGGGCAAACGTGCGCCCGCAGATGCAGGGTGTGGAATTGAGGCACACCAGGTCCCCGGTGCGATAGCGGATAACCGGAAAGCCAACCCGCCCCAGATTGGTGATCACCAACTCACCCGTTTCCCCCTCCGGCAGCGCGCTGCCGTTCTCGGGTTCGAGCACCTCGACAATGAATTCGCTCTCGATGACATGCGTGCCGGCGGGCTGGGCTTCGCACTCGAAGCTGTGCGCGCCTACCTCCGAAGCGCCGGCGTGGTCGAAACACTTGGCACCCCAGGCGGCCTCGATGCGTGCTTTGGTGGCGGGCACGCTTGCGCCGGGCTCGCCCGCATGCACGGTTATGCGCATGGGTATATCGTTTAGCTCAAACCCGTTTTCGCGGGCGACTTCTGCCAGCCGCAAAGCGTACGTGGGCGTGCAGCACATGGCCGTCGTGCCCTCTTCGCGCATCAGGTGCAATCTCTGCAGCGAATCGCGGCCGCCGCCCGGAATCATCAATGCGCCGATCTCTCGGGCGCCCTCCACAGCCGCCCAGAATCCAATGAACGGACCAAATGAGAAAGGCACAAACAGGCGATCCTCAGCCGTCAGGCCGGCCCCGGCCAGAACGTAGCCCCAGCACTTCCCCCACCAGTTCCAACTCGCCTCGGTGTCGAGCACGCGCAACGGCGCACCGGTTGTGCCGGAGGTCTGGTGGAAGCGCGTGTAAGCCGGTTCCGGGTAGGTGGCGTTGGCGCTGAGCGCGCTGCCCTCGTCCTGCGCAGCAATCAGTTCATCCTTGGTGGTCAGCGGCAACCGGGTCAGATCCTCGAGCGATTGGATGTCGTCTGGAGCGAGATCGACCTCTTTTAGTTTGGCGCTGTAAAAGCGGTTGGGGCCGCGCAGCTGCGCAATCATCTCGCGCAATCTACTCAATTGCAGCGCGCGCAGGCGCTCGCGCGGAAGTGTTTCGGTGGACTGATCAAAGAACGCCATCAGGCTCTTCTCTCGCCCCGTGGTCAGCCCGCGCAGAGTCGTGCGCATCATACAACGACAGTGACGCGACCGTGCCGCGATGCCAGACGGTTGCCCGCTCTGGCGCACCGGCGTTTTCTATTCTGACTGTTTCGCTGAAATCAGGCTCGCCGGGATCGGATCCTAGCGCTAGCTGCAGCACTGCGCGCATGGGGGCTGAGTGCGTGACCAGCGCCCAGAACGTGCTGCCAGGTTGGCCCCCGTTGCTGCAAAAGATCTCGCGCAACCGGTCTAGCACACGGCGCTGTACCGCCGCGGGCGTTTCGGCGCCGCCGCCACTGTCGTGGGCCAGCCAGTAGCCCATCGGGTCCGCACTGTCCCAGAAGCCGCGATAAAAGTCTGCCTGATCGCGTGGTAATGAAAGCAGCATCTCGGGATTGGTGGTCAGGTCGTAGAGCCGTGATGGCTCCACCGGGGCTATTCTCTCCCCGGGCATGAATCCGGCGTTGCGCAGCGCCACATCGCTGCTCGGCACGTGCAGCGACGCTGGTCTCTGGTCGTCATTCTCCGCGTGTGCGGCGCGTATGCTTTCGTACATCAGGTTGGCTGTCTCCCGTGCGCGCTTTACTGGTGAGTAGCTGATGAACACGCTGTCGTCGGGAGAAATGTGCTCCGCAAGGGCTTTGCCGGTCGCCTCTGCTTGAGCGCGCCCGCGTCCGACAAGACCGACATCGGCGCGGTGGTGTGCCATCTCGGCGTGGCGCACAAGCCAGACAACGTTGCTCATGAATGGATCTGCTCAGGCGCTATCGGTCGTGCCGCCCGCGCCCTGCCAACGCTGAAACAAATCCCGTTCCAGTTGCACGCCCAGCACGTCCAGCACACGGTTGACCGTTTGATTAATCACGTCATCCAGCGTCTTCGGGCGGTGATAGAAAGCCGGCATGGGCGGCAGTATGATTGCGCCCATCTCGGCGGCCGTGACCATCAGCCGCAGATGCCCCAGATGCAGCGGAGTTTCGCGCGGAAGCAGCACCAGTGGGCGGCGGTCCTTCAGGGTAACATCAGCGGCGCGCAGCAGCAGGTTCGCGCTGAACGAGTTGGCGATGCCCGAAAGCGTCTTCATCGAGCACGGGATGACCACCATCCCCATCGTCTTGAATGAGCCGGAAGAGACCGCTGCGGCGACGTCATTCAGGTGGTATTGCACGTCCGCCAGCGCTTCGACCTCCGAAACCGACGTATCCGTTTCCAGCGCAATGGTCTTCCGCGCGGCATTGCTTAGCACCAGGTGTGTTTCCATATCTTTGACCGTGCGCAGCACCTGCAGCAGGCGGATGGCATAGATGACGCCGCTTGCGCCGGAAATTCCAACAATTAGTTTGCCCATTATGCTTCGATTTTCCTCCACGGTTCCGTTACCTTTTCAATCACTGTGAAGAACCAGCGGTCAACCGCGTCCCCTTCCGCAGGCGCCGGCTGCTCCGGCAGTGCCCCAGGCGCGAAGAAGCCGACCTCGATGGCGTCCTCCCCTGCACGTGCCTGGCCGCCTGCAACCTTCCCGCTGTAAGCGATGATGACTACGCCCACATCGGCTCGCGAGAAAACGCCCAGCAAACCATTTAACGCCACTTTCACACCGGCCTCTTCAAAGGTCTCCCGGATTGTTGCTCCTTCGACCGACTCGTCAATCTCCACGTGCCCCGCGGGCGGTGCCCAGTAGCCCTGCAGTGGTGGGTTTCCGCGGCGGATGAGCAACAGCTGCCCCTCACGCTCGGCTACCGCCATCCCCACCGGAGTCGGGTTCCGGAAAAGAATGAACCCGCAGGCCGGGCAAGTGGGGCGACGCCCACCGGCGACAGCGCGGGTCTGCAGGGCTGCGCCGCAATCAAGACAGAACTTCTTGAGCGTCGGGGGTGGATCTGTCGCCATCTGTCAGGCGGGCATGTCCCGCCGCGGCCAGCAGTTCATACGCCATCTGGGTCGCTTCCGGTGTGAAAAACCAGTCGTCAATCTGCTCTTCAAGCCACTGTGTGTAATCATCATACGGGATTTCAAAACGGTGGTGATCAACTTCTATGGCCACTTCCGAGAAGCGCCATGCTTTGTCAGCGTCCTTCACCAGTTTATCATTGGTGGAAAGCGCGTGTTCGCGCGAATCATGGCCATCAATAATGGCGATTATTTCATCCCGCCTTTCGGCGTC
>CAJWGI010000148.1 GCA_913031335.1 uncultured Anaerolineales bacterium
CCATCAAAAAGAGCGGCGTGCGCCCGACCCGCATCCGCCAGATGCCGAGCTGCAGCGCGCGCCCAGGCAGCTCGACCGCGATGCGCATCGGCCGCCCATCACTTTCGCACACCGCCCGCATGGCCTGGTCGGCGTAATCCAGATTCTGCCAGTATTCTTCCTGCCAGCCATCCGCGGCGATGCGCTGTCGAAAATAGCCCTGCTGATAGACGAAGCCGACACCCACCAACGGAAGCCCGAGATCGGAGGCGGCTTTGCTGTGGTCGCCAGAGAGCACGCCCAGCCCGCCGGCGTATATTGGCAAGCTCTCGTGCAAACCGAACTCTGGCGAAAAGTAGGCGATGACCGCGTCATCCCAGTTCGGAAAAGTACGCCCGAACCATGTCTTCCGCGCGGCGAGGTATGCGTCAAAATCCGCCAGCGCACGGTCGTAATCCTGCTGATAATACCGGTCGTCGGCCGCCTGTTGCAGTCGGGCGCGCGGGATTGCGTTCAGCAGGCGCACCGGATTGTGATTGACCATGGCCCACAGATCACGGTCTAAGTCGGCGAAAAGCCTGCGGGCGGCCGGGTTCCAGATCCACCACAGGTTGCGCGCCAGTTCGCGCAGGCGCTCAATGCGCGCGGGGAATATGGTCTGCCCGCCTTCGGGCGGATTCTCTGGGTACGTTTCCATCGAAAGGGAGGTTTACGCGCGCTCGCGCGCGAGCGTACAATATACCAGAAAAGCCATCGCTCGGAGCTATTTCTTCGCAATGAATCCGATTCCTGTCCGCCCCTTCGACAACCAGATGCCACAGATGCAGGCCGTGGCTGCGCGAGCTAGTGCAACCCGCCGTCGTTATCGGCACGGACCTTCCGCGGGTCAAGCGTGAGGAGATGCTGGCAAAGGTTGCTGCAGCGAAGAGCCTGAGCAAGGTTGACCTACGTGGTTCTGCCTGCTTTAGGGCGACCTAACATGAAGATGTTAGTAACATGCACTATGGCATTGGCCTGTGCTCTGGCAGCCTGCAACTCGCCGGTGACCGGAAAGATTGCTGCAGGCGGGGGGGACGGATTAGGGTATGGGATAGGGACAACCCACAGGACTGAACCGGACAAAGTGTCCGCCGGAGAGAATGAACCAGCATCAGCACCTCAGCGCGATCAAGAATTGGTGCATAGTACGGAAGACTCTATGGCGCCGCCGGATGAAGCCGGCCATGACACCATGATGGACAAGATGTTGGCCAATGGCATGGTTGAAATGGAAGAGATGGAATCAATGCACGCCGATGATGAAATGGAAGACATGACAGAGCCTATGATGAACGCGATGATGATGGCAATGACGGAAGGCATGTATCAACGCCACCGCGCACCGATCCCGGCGGATTATGCGGGACTGCACAACCCAGTGGCTGCCGGCTCCGCATCGCTAGCACGCGGGCAGGAAATCTACAGCGAAAATTGCAGAACATGCCACGGCGTGAGTGGCCTGGGCGATGGCCCGGATGGGGCACAGCTGAGCCCCGGCCCGGCACCAATAAAAATTTCAGGCCAGATGTTGAGCGATGAATATCTCTTCTGGCGCATCAGTGAAGGTGGAGAGGTATTTGATACCGCAATGCCAACGTGGAAAGGAATTCTGGATGAACGACAGCGCTGGGATGTGATCAATTATGTGCGCGCGCTAGGGCGGTGAGTATCGTTCCTTTTGGCCCCAAGAGATACCGGCCGCGCCTGTAATCGCAGCCGGGGCCAAGCTACTCGCAGCGGGAAGTGGCGCTGGTACAGTCAACAAGTTGCTGTGTCAGCTCTAAACGAGGGTCTACCGACTTTAAAAAAACGGAGAGAGAGAAAACAAAACGCTCGCCTTTCACCAGGCGAGCGTTTTGTTTTCCGGGCATAGCGCACATTCAGGCGCAGCCTGAGATCATCCAGTGATTAGGCAGCCCATACGAAGAAATACAGGGTCGCCAATCCTGCCACCGCCACATAAGCCAACGGGAAAAGCCAGCGCGCTGTGACGTCGATCATCCTCGACGCTTCTTCTTTTCCGGCACTAAAAAGACTGGCCTGCATGATGTTCTGCACAATGGAAAGCGCCAGAAACACGTAGCTCATCAAGAGAAGCGCGTCCATAAAGGTTGTGTAGGCAATGGGCGGCAACTTGTCAGCCACCAGAAAGTTGAAAGCCACAATGGTCAAAAGGACCGTAAATGACACAGCCAATTGGTCCGACACGCTCCCGCTTTCAAGCCAGAACACAGACCAGGAGACCGCGATTATCAGTGCCAGTGGCAAGATGACGCGCAGGATGTAATAACCAGACTTGCGCGAAACGTTGATCGCAATCTCAGCCACCGGGTAGTAGAAGGCTGTCTCTTCGTCCTGGGGTTCAATACCGTAGGCCGTGTCGGTTTTGGTCGTCCCGCTGATCTGGTTCACAGTCCACTCCGCCAGCCGGAAGTCTGGACTTGCATCGGTTTGAATCTGTTTGAAGACCACCTGTCGCGAATCGTAGTCGAACGTGGTGATCCGAAGAGGGAGCACCTGGCTGTCAAACGGAAACTTTCGCAGGTCCATCGGTCCGGCCAGCAGACCGTTGAAGCGTTCCTCGTACTCCACAAATCCATCCTCGTAAACCCGCACCGAAGTGTACAGGTTGCGGAAAGGCTCACCTCGCGAATTGATAATCTCAAACTGGGGCGACCAGATCTGCTCCTCAATCACGCTCAGCGCCGCATCCCCGCTATAGCTTTTGACACCGCCCATGACGAAGCTAGGTTCAATTTGCGATCGCATGTCGCCGGCCGCCAGGTGGCGTCCTTCATCCAAGGACGCGCCCGCTTCTTCAGCAGCGGCCTGCTCACTTTCTTCCTCCTCCGGCTCCACCTGGATGGCCGGACTGAAGGCGGCGCGCTCGTCGTACCATCCGGCATACAGCAGGCCTTCCACCTGGTATGACTCAGACTGTACGTCAATCTCGGGGATATCCAGGAGTAGGAACGACAGATACACTTCGGTGGGACTGTCCTCATTAGGTGGCGGCGTGCCGGAAGCAGGTGCAGCGCCGGCTAGCGGGACCAGCAGCAGGCACAGCAGGAAGAGTCCGGCGACAAGCAGCGACCTTTGCCACCACCTCCCAGTGCGCGAGTGTATTAATCTCTTAGTCATAATCTTACCCCTCCTCCAGACCTGGTTCAGGCGGGACATCCGTTTGCGTGTTTGTTTCTCGTGTTATCAGGATAGCCCCTATTGTGCCACATTTGTGCTGTCTGAGACGCTCATCCCCCGGTGCTTACCTCTTCAGTGGCCTCATCACCCTGCTCGGTTTCAGCGGGCGCCTCACCTGCCAGCGCCACTTCGTGCTCGTCATCGGCCAGCGCTGGGTCAAGCTCTGTCGCGGCCGCGTAATCAGCCTGGGCCTGCTCGCCGCGCCCCAGTTCGAGGTAGGTCTTGGAACGCCCTAAGAGATGGGCGCCGTTGGCCTCGTCAAGCTCGATAGCGAGGTCGTAGTCCGCCAGCGCAAGGTCAAGTTCCCCCAGCGCGCGGTGCGCTTCGGCGCGGCCGGAATAGTAACCCTCCCGCGCCGCACGTTGCGCCTGGCGCGCTTCCGCAGTTGCCTGCTCCCATTGTGCCTGGGCGGCCTCACCCGCTGTCTCTGTTAATTGGTCTTTTGTCGCCTGGTCTACGGCTTCCCAGCTCTCGGCCACGGCGGCGCTCTCCAACAGCTCTAGAGCCCGGGTGTAGTCAGCGACCGCCAGGTCGAGTTCCCCCACTGCGCGATGCGCTTCGGCGCGGCCAAAATAGTAGCCCTCCCGCGCCGCACGTTGCGCCTGACGCGTTTCCGCGGTCGCCTGCTCCCATTGTGCTTGGGCGGTCTCACCCACCGCTTCTGTTAATTCATCTTTTGTGGCCTGGTCTACAGCATCCCAGTTTTCAGCCACGAGAAGCTCAAGAGCCTGGGTGTAGTCTACAGCCGCGAGAATGTGAAAGCTTCTGCCGCCAAGACCGCACGGAGCTGACGACGGGGCGTGGGGCAAGCAGGCCTCGCTTAGTGTCACATAAGTCGCAGCGCGAGAGCCGTAGTAGATGTAGGTTTCCGGATCAGCTCCGATGGCTGCATTCAGGTCCTCCAGCAGAGCGCGATAAGCACCGATCCGGGCGGCGAGATACCCGGCGTTATCGGGCTCTGCCGCCACCACCACATCGTAGTCCGCCACAGCCTGTGCGGGGTTACCCTGAGAGAGAAGCGCCGCCGCCCGCTGCGCGTATAAGTCTGCGCTACCGCCGGTCAGCTGGATTGCGCTGCTCAAGTCGGTGACGGCCAGCCCTACATTGTCCATGGTAGTGTGCAGTTCGGCCCGACCTACGTAATAGA
>CAJWGI010000149.1 GCA_913031335.1 uncultured Anaerolineales bacterium
GACCCATCGAGGCTCTTCGAAGACAAAAAGGGGTACTGTGGAGACTCTGGTTACTTCGCTCTTGACGCTCTAAACAAGATTAATCCTGCATACAATGCGCGTTGGGTTCTAATCAAGAATGGGATGGGGCCCCCAGACCATTGGGTCACCGGTTTCAGTTTCCGCGGCAAGCTATACATAATGGATTATGGTGCGGGACATGGATGGAGTGAAATGATGGGCATCCATGGACCCTATGACACATTGAGTGACTATTCTGGTTTCCTATCATCCTTGAACATCAACCGCTTTTCCGTTGCTTTGGTCAAATGGTTCGACCCAGTCCCTGTGACTGTGGATTGACCAAAAGTTCAGTTATCGATCCAAAGTGGATTGATATTGACCCGCTTCCATGTGAAGCGGGTTTTTCTTTTTGGGCGGGGCGTGCTCATCGACTAAGCTTGCCGCCTAACTGAGAGCGAGTGTATAGTAAGACATGGTCAACTTCACGCGTGACGCAGTGTAGGAGACGGTACTCAGAAGGGATAAATGTCTACGAGAATTGTCTTTGCGCTAGTCAATGTTATCGGAGTCGTGGCAGTCATTGGTGGCTACGCATGGTGTCTCGGCACTTATCCGGAGCACCGTGAGGCTCTGTGGGGTGGAGTCCACGGAACTCTACGAAGCATATTCACGTTATCAATGATTCCTGCAGCCGCTGGTTATCTGACTTTCTGCTATGCAACCATCTTCCAGGGAGGAGCGATGACATTTGACAAAGATGCCGTCGTGGGCGCGAAAACAATCGTGATTATTGCGACTGTGTTCCTGGCCTCAGCTGCTATGTGGATGCCATCATCAATTGCTTATATTCGCAGCGGAGAGGGAGCTTGGTGGTTAGTATGTGTGGCATCTCTATGGGTTACGGCTCTGTCCCTTCTCGCCATGACGGGCGTAACCGCCGCTTCACCTGTGAACGGGGCTTCCGAGATCAGCAAGACTGTCTCGGTGGTGGGTTTGGCATATATAACATTTCACTGCCTGATGCTTGACGCTATCGGCTGGGTAGTGTTGTTTAAAAGATAGAACAGTGAGGACGACCTGCGACGTCCCCATCTGACCAATGCCATCCCACTGGAAGCACGGGCGATCTGGAGCTAACGTCTCAAAACTCAAAAAGACCTGCATCGCGCTATGCCGCTGTTGCTGAAGGCTTACGAACGAAGCTGAATTACGCTAGGGCAGCGCGACCTGCGTCCACTGCATCGGGTCAACCCGCAGCCCGCCGAGGTACATCTCCCAGTGCAGGTGCGGGCCGGTCACCAGACCAGTCGCGCCGATTTCACCAATGTGTTGCCCCGCTGTGACCGTATCGCCGACGCCAACGTAAATCTGTTCTTGATGCAGTAGCGCCGAATAAACGCCGAGGCCGTGGTCGATGATGATGACGTTGCCGCGCACATGCAGCCGTTGCGCCAGCACCACGCGCCCGGGCGCAGGCGCGCGCACCGCGGTACCGCCTTGCGCCGAGAAATCCACCCCACCGTGATATGAATTGTAGCCACCGCCGTTGTAGCTGCGCCGTGTGCCGAAATCGGAGGTGATGCCGCCGCCTGCCGGCCGCTGAAAATGCCCCTGCCAGTAGCGCGCCACGGTCACAGGCGAGACGGTGTCTGCCAGCAACTGACGCTCGTTGGCGGTCACGGTGGGATCGCTCAGCAGGTCGGTCACGCTCGCGCTGAGCACTATGTCCTCATATGAATAGGAGCCGTCAACCACGGTCAGCGTGCGCGCATAATGGTAGCTGGCGCCGCCGCCGTCGTTGGCGTGCAGGCTAAGTTGGACGCTTCCCGGCACCGCCAGCGCGTCAACGCCGACCAGCCCGTAATAATGTTCGCCTTCGCTAAAGAATAGAATCTCACCCGCGCCGAGGGTGCCGGAAATGTTGGTGATAATGGCCACCGGCAGCGAAAGGCTAAGCGTGCGCCCCTGCTCTGGATTCGCTGTGCTCAAATGCAACGCAGCGAAAATTTCGCCCGCCGCTGCCGGCGCGCTCGCCACCGCGCCCGGAATGGAAAGGCGCTGCCCCACGTAAATCAACTCGGGGTTGCTCAGCCGGTTCGTGCCGGCGAAAGCACTCACCGAGCTGCCATAGTGAGCAGCGATGCGCCAGAGCGTCTCGCCCCGCCGAACCACGTGCGTAGCGGCCGCTCCCCCCGATTGCGCGCAATCTTCCCCGCCCGGCAACGTGATGCTCTGCCCGGCAAGGATTCGGTTCGGGTTGCTGATGCCGTTAAGCGCTGCCAGCGCGGTGTGCGTGCTGCCAAAGCGGCGCGCAATCAATGCGAGCGTATCGCCCCACTGCACTATGTAACCAGGGCCGGAGTCGCAGGCAACCGCAGTCGCCACCGCTGGGCGTTTGCCACCCAGCACTAGCACGGCCAGACCAAACGCGAAGATGATCTGTCTGGCGCGGAGCCTGCTCGTTTTCATGCGGACGCAGGGGTGCAAGAAATTTGCCCGCCGCATCGCACTACCGTCAACGACTGCGTTGCGGCTCTGGCACGGTAATTGCAATCACTGGCATTGCCATGGGATTTCTAGAAGAGTTTTGGATGAAGGCGCTGAACCTTGTCGAGCAGGGTATCGTCAGGAGCACCTATCTCAGCGCGGCGCCGCCGAACGCGATGCGGGTGGTTGCTCCGCTGGTGGTGATCGGGCTGCTCTCGGCCGTCAGCCGCACGGTTTTTCGCGCGGCGCACTATGTGGCCTTTACCGCCGTGTGCGGCGCGGCTTTTTACTTTTTGCTCCGCACCCTCTGAAGCGCGCTGTGACGTCGATGCAGCTACTGCGGCGGTCTCTGAAACGCGCCGCGATGCGCTGTGGAAGTTCGCCGCGCAGACGCACGCCGCTTTCACCGTGCTCCACCGCGCTCACCAGTGCATGCCGATGAAACAGGGAAATGAGATCCCCTTCCGTGTAGGGCAATTCCACAGTCATTTCCACAAGCGATTTGTGCAGCACGCCCTGAATAGCGGCCTGCAGCCGCTCGAGACCGCTGTGCGCCAGTCCCGAAACCGCGACAGCGTCGGAGAACTCCGAGACGAGCGCTTCAGGAGGTTTGCCGGCGGGCAGCCGGTCGGTTTTGTTCACCGCCGTGATGACGGGCACAGCGCCAACGCCTATTTCCACAAGGGTCTGCAGAACCACCTGCGCCTGCTCAGCCGCGTTTTGGTGCGCGCAATCAATCACGTGCAGCAAAAGGTCGGCCTCGGTTATCTCTTCCAGCGTGGCGCGGAAGGCAGCCACGAGCGTGGCGGGCAATTTCTGAATGAAGCCAACCGTGTCGGTGAGCAAAAACGGGCGTCCGCCGGCCACCTCGATGCGGCGCGTGGTAGGGTCGAGGGTGGCGAAAAGTCGGTCCGCTACAAGCACGTCGGCGCCGCTGAGCGCACGCAGCAGCGTGGATTTTCCAGCGTTTGTATAACCTACCAGCGCGACGACCGACACGCGCGAGCGTCTGCGCTGCTGCCGGTGGCGGCTGCGGTGCTCCCTGACCTTTTGCAGCTCGGCCTTCAGGCGCGTGATGCGACGCGTAATCTCGCGCCGGTCAACCTCCAGTTGCGTCTCGCCGGGGCCTCGCAGCCCGACCCCACCCACAGAGCCGGTGCGTCCGGACGCACCTCCCGCCTGGCGGGCGAGATGCGTCCACTGGCGCGTCAGGCGTGGCAGCCGGTATTCGTATTGCGCCAGCTCCACCTGCAACGCGCCCTCGCGCGTGTTGGCGTGACGCGCGAAAATATCCAGAATCAACGCGGAGCGATCCAGCAGCTGCGCACGCTCCCCAATCGATTTTTCCAGTTCGCGCTGGTGACGTGGGGAAAGTTCGGAATCGAAAATGACCAACTCGGCGGCGGCCTCCTCTATGAGTTCAACTAATTCGATGACCTTTCCGGAGCCTATGTATGTGGCTGCATTAGGTCGCTCAAGGCGTTGCGTCAGCCGCCCGACCACCGCCAGCCCGGCGGTATGCGCCAGCAGCGCCAGCTCGTCCAGCGAATCCTGCACCGATAGCATCTGGGCGTCGGCGCGCAGTTCCGCCCCCACCAGCAACGCGCGTTGGTTGTGCGCTGTGGTTGGCAATGGCGTCCTGATCACGCGCACCATTCTACTACAACGGATGCGGTTGCAGGTTTTGGCCGCGATGAATACGGGCTATTTCAGTACGCGCGAGCGGGCCCGCTGAGAATGTTCGCCGGAATTCCGCTCACGCTCGGTATCGAGGAGGAGTACCAGATCGTGCATCCGGACACGCGCGATCTGCACTCGTACATGCAGCAATTCCTGAAGAGCGGCCGGCGGGTGTTGCCGGCCGGCGGAC
>CAJWGI010000150.1 GCA_913031335.1 uncultured Anaerolineales bacterium
TGAGCGTGGGATAGATGAGGGTCTTGCCACGCGGCCGGCGCGATGTAGCGCCCGCGATATGCATACAGGAAATTATCCAGCCCGACGCCGGTGAGCGGGTGGTCGCTAATCATGTTGAGAGCGCTGCGCCACAGGTTGAGGCGGAAAAACGTCGGTCCAGCCGTGCGGCTGAGCAGGCTGACAATACGCGGATGGCGTGCGAAGGCGAATAGCGCCGCGGTCGCCACGCCCAGCAATGCGAACAACGCCCCGGCCGCGCGCTTGCCGCCTCGGAAGAGAATGATTACCGCCAGCGCCGCCGGCACGCCGAGCAACAGCGCGCCGCGCGAGAAACTGAGCGCCAGCGCGGCAGCCATTAGCAGGACAGCCCCCAAGTAGCTCAGGCGGCGGTTGCGCGCGCCTCCGAGAACCATCACCGCCGTTGCCACCGGCAGCGCGCGCCCGAGGTACAGGCCCACGTTGTTGGGCGAACCGTACACGCTTCGCAGACGCAGCACGCCGCCCTCGGCGGTAATCAGGTTGACGCCAAGCGCATACTGAATCAGGCCAATCGCAGCTACAAGCGCAGCGCCGAGGACGAAAAAGTCAACGACACGCCAGAGTTCCTTTTTCTGTAACGGGATGCTGCGCAACAGCGCGTAAAATAGCACCGGTTCCAGCACCATCACGCGCAGCTCGTTGAGCGCTACCCCGCGCAACTCGGCGCTGAAAAGCGAGAGCGCGGCGAGCAACGCGAATGCCAGCACTGCGAGGTCGAGCGAATTGAGGGTGGGTAGCCGCGGGGCGGCTCGGGCGCTGTGGGCGTGCCGCGAGGATAGCCAGCGCAGCGAAACGGCGACGGCGGCCAGCAGGGTGAATATCTCCACGGCGGAGAAAACGCGCTCGAACATCGGGCGCGGCTGCAGATAAAACGGCGTTGCCAACGCTATCAGCGCGAGTGCGATGGCCGGGCGTGCGTAGAAAAGCACGAGCAACGCCAGCAGGCTTCCAAGTGTGAGCAGCAGCCACGGCGAGAAATAAAACAATCCGACTGAGAGTGTGGTCAGTGCCAGCGGGAGCGCGTCGCTCTGGCGGCGAAAGAGCTGCGGGAGCGCCTGTCCCCAGGCCATTCCGGCGGAGAACCAGAAAAGTGCCGCCAGTCCCAGAGCTAGGAGCACGTTTGCACGCTCTCCGAGGGCAAGAAAAAAGGCGTGCAGCGGCTCTGTGCGCTCACGGACGCTGGCAATCAGGCCGACCAGAGCGAGCATCCCCAAAGCCGCCAGTGCCGTCAAATTCCGCTCTAGCTCCTCCCGTGGCGGCGTGTTGCCGACTGAGAAGCCGACAATCGCCCACTGCTCCCAACCGCGCTCGGCGCGTATTGTGGCGGTGTGCCGACCGGGGCGCAGGCCGGCCGCCAGCGGCAGCAATTCGACGCGAGACGAGAGATCCGGTGAGGTCAGGATCTGATATGCCTCCCCCTGCGCACTGCGCGGCAGCTGACTGGCCGGTTCATCGTCGACTTGCACAAAAAGGGTGGCGCGGTAATCACCGCGCCGGGCTACCAGCCCAAGGTCTGTGCCCTCAAAGGCGAAACTGATTTCGGCCGCGCCTGATTGGGGGATATCGGCTCCCAGTTTGGAAAACTGCCAAGCGCCTTCGTATCGTGCAAATGGCGCGTCCGCTGAGTGCACTCCGGGCGGGGCAATGGCAGTCTCAGGAGCGGCGAGGCGCTGGCGTAGGTTTTCCAGGATGGCGCGCGGGCGTCCATCCGGCGTGAGCAGGGAGAAACCCCAGCGCGGGTCGCTCGGATCTTCGCTGGGTTGCAGGTTTTCCAGTACCAGCACGCCTGCCCAAGGCCATTCGCTCTGGGCGCGCTCGAAGGCGGCGGCGGTGTACTCGGCCTGCCGACTTGCATTCACCCCGCCCCAGGTGCTCGTTGCGTTCGCCGCCGCCCCCGCGTTGTACCAGCCAAAATGGCTACCCCAGAGCAGTTTGTCCTCGTCGCCGGCGCGTTCCATTTCAGCGCGCAGCAGAATGAATCGCGAGAAGTTCAGCGTTTTCGGGTGTGGGTTGCGCTCGTGCGGCCCGGCGTTGAATCCGTACGGTTTCCCGGCGGCCGCATCGAAGAACGGCGCAGCGCCGGCGGCGTACAATTGACGCAAGAAAAGCAAGTCGCTGATGTTCTCAGGCCCTGTTTCAATCGTCGGCGCAAGGCCGGCGAGCAGCACTGTGGCGCGCGCATCCGCCCGGTGAATGGCCGCGTGGCTGGCAGCCAGCAAACGTCCGTAGGCTGCCGCCGACGGCAGTCCCCCCCACCCGTCTTTCAGGTTGGGTTCGTCCCAGATTTGATAGACGTCGATGTTCTCGGCGTAACGACGGGCGAAGCGGGCCGCGAATGCCGCGAAGGCGACCGGGTTCTCCGGCGCGCGCTCAGCCGATAGTACGGCTATCAACTTCAACTCTTGGGCGGAAACGGCTTTTACGAGGGCATCAGTGGCATCCCAGTCAAAATCGTGCTCGCGCCACGGGAACGTTTGGCGCACCCAACCGAAACCGCCAGCCGCCGCATTCTCGAGAGCGGTATCCCGGCTGGGGGGTGCTGTCGAGAGCAGCGCGATGTTCACGCCGTAAAGGTTGGCGGGCCGCGGGGTCAGGCTGGCGGGCGGCAGCCCGGACGGCTGCCCGCGGCTGCGCTGGCGGTGTTGTGCTAGCAAAGCGGTCGCGCCCAGTAGAGTGGCCAGCGTGGCGAGCGCGCACAGGATGGTCAGGATGCGCCGCATGCGTTACTGCGTCCAACTCGGACTGCTGGTCTGCGCGTCGTTGGTGAGCTGCTGCGCAATGCCCGAATCCTCTTCCACAATCCACAGGTCGCCCTTTTGGATAAGCGCAATCTGACTTCCGCCGGGAGACCAAGCGACGGTCTGGGGCTTCAGACCGGCCTCGCCCGGGGCGGGGAAAATGGCGGCTACGTTGCTGCCGTCCTGATCCATAAGCGCAAGCCGGTAGCGGCTGACTCTCTGGAGCGGGTTGAGCGCCTGCAAAAAGGCGACGCGGAAACCGCTCTCGGTCTGTGGCGAAACTACGGGAGTGGCCCACATTCCGCTGCGCTCGGCCAGAGTTGCCTGAAAGCTGCCGTCCTGCGCAAGGGCGGCGAGGTCAAAAATGGGGCTATCCTCCGCGAGTTCGAGGCCAACCGGCGCTGCGTGCGTGACCGTGTACAGGAAGTGGCTGTCAGGCGACCACGTCACTGCGGGTATCCATACCCAGTCGCTGTGCGTCCGGTAATGCGAGAAGGTTGTCAGGGGTGGCTGCGTTAGGTGTTCCGGGTCGCCGATATCTATCAGGCCAATGGCATCGGCTTGAGCATAGGCGAGTCGTTGGCCGTCGGGCGCCCACGCGAAACGCATGCCGTACCACCCGAAGCTGCCGCCCGCGGAGGGTTCCAGCACGGCGGTCTGCTGCTCGATTTCATCCGTTTCATCGAAGCTAATCAGGCGCAGGTCATTGTGCGCCTGCCAGCCGGGCGCGGTGCTGCGCGGCTCGCCGGTGGAGAAGGCCAGCGTGCGCGCCTCGGTCGGCGACCACGCTGCCCAGAGCACGTTTTCAGCCTGAAGGGAAAATGGATCCGGCTGATTGGACTCGGTGGCCACTGCCCAGAGTTCGTTGAAGGTCAATTCTGTATCACCCTTTTCATCTTCGGCGGGAGTGCGCGTATAGAGCAGATGGTCGCCACTGGCCGAAAGCTGGAATACGCGCCCGTCCAGCGCGCCGCTCACGGTGAGCGGTTTCCGACTGCCGCTGGAGTTGCGCATCATCCATGCGTTTCCGGCGGAAAGATACGCCAGCGTGCCCTCGATTGGAATGACGGTGAATGATGAATGCGCGCCGACCATGACTATTTCTGCCACCGTCTCGCTCAACATGGTGCGCCGCAGCACCGCTTTCGAGACCTCCGCTCCATCCTCCATAACCACTCGGTAGGTGATTTCTTCTAGGCCGCTGCTGCCAGTCTGCAGCAGGCGCGTCTCGCCCACCGGCAGGCCCTCGTTGCGCACGACCTGTTTCTCAAACGGCACCACCACTTCTTCGCTCTCCATTTTCTCTTGCACGCGCGTGACGGTGATTTCCATGCCCTCCATCAGCGTCGTGAATTCACTAGGAGTAACGCGGTCGAGCGCGCCCAGGCTTATCTCTAGTTCAGAGAGAACGTCGCGCACCACGCTGCCGGCAGTGGTCACGGTGCCGCTCTCGCCGTCATGGATTACTCTGACCGATATCTGGGCTGGGCCGGGCGCACTGACCGGCTGGCAGGCTGCCAGCCAGAGGATGGCTGCCAGCAGGTGCCTCCCCGCGTGGCGCATGGGCGCAATCGTACCAT
>CAJWGI010000151.1 GCA_913031335.1 uncultured Anaerolineales bacterium
GATGATTACCTCGTCGCCGGGGTTGATAAGGCTGGCGCACACGGAATAGAGAGCCTCGACGGCCCCGTTGGTGACCGTGACTTCTGTGTCGGGGTTGACGCGCTGCCCGTAGAAGCGGCACGCGTGCTCGGCCACGGCCTCGCGCAAAACGCGCTCGCCCTGCGTGTCGGCGTACTGGTTATGACCTGCGTGCAGGGCCTCCGCCACGGCCGCAACGGCCTCCGGTGGGCCATCGGTGTCCGGGACGCCGGTGCTTAAGTCAAGTGGGTTGTTTTCGGCCACGAGTTGCGCGATATCGGCAAAGACCGTCGTGCCAAAGTTCGCCACGCGTGATGCAGGTTTGAAGGTCATTGGTGGTGCTGCCCGATGACAAAACCGGATTCGGCCGCCGTACGGACGAGGTTTGAGCAGGGCCGGTAGGTGAGATGCCGACAGTGTGGAGTGTGCAACATGAGCAGGTGGGTCACGGCGCGCTGAACTGCAGCCGCCCGACGCGAATGCCGTGGCCGTACCCGGCGTAATCGGTGGAGTCGTGATACATCAGAAACGTTCCGTCCGGCATGCGCAGCACGTCGGGGCCGGCCGGGTCGCGCACGTTGATGAGCGTGAATTGTTTCCTAAAAGTCAACCCATCTATGGAAGTGCTGTAACCGACCACCGCCACCCCGGTGAAGTCGTAGATGCCCGCGTCCTGCGGCTTGTTCAGCTGGTAAAACAGGGTGACGCAACCGTCATCGCGCAGCAGTGGGAAGACCTCGCGCACCGAGGCGGTCATGTGGGGCGCGCCGGGGCCGATGAGTACGCCCGGTTCCACGCTCCACTCGAACAGGTCGGTGGAAACGGCGCTGCGCAGCCAGTGGTCGGGCGGTCCGCGCTGGCTTGGCTCGTCCCCTTCGGCCCCGTGCTGCGGTGCCGGCCCGAAGTACCCGCGCCAGCGCCCATCCGGCAGCGGGATGATGCTCAGTTTCTGGATTGCGCTCATGTCGGCGGCAGCCTGAGTAATGCGCTCGCCTGGTTCAATGCTGAAGGATGCAAACTCGTCGCTGCTGACAAACGACTGCACCCCGGTCTGAGAGGAGCCGACAAACAGGCGCACGCGGCCATCCGGCAGGCGATAGACGCGCAGCGGGCCGAGGTCAGCGCCCTGGCTGCGCGCCTCGCGCCCGTCGATGCGCATACCCTCGTAAACGAAACTGAGACCGTCTGTGGAAATGGCGCTGCCGATGCCGGCTCCGGCGTTGGTGAAAAACAGGCGCACGCGGCCATCGCTCAGCAATAGCGAGGATGGGTTGGCCATCGGCGCCATCGGGTCGCTGTTGCCGACTTGAAGCGCGGTGAGAACCAATCCTATGTCGGTGAATGTGTAGCGCGCGTCTTCGCAGGTTAGGGTGTCCGGCGCTGCGGTTGGCTCCGATACAGGTGCGGTCGCCATCTCACCCGCACCGGAGGGTGGGCCGCCGCCCGGCGAGAGAACTGCCATACAAGGGCCCATTGCCATCATCTGCTGTTGCGAGGGCATGCCACTGCTGGCGCGCAAATCGTCGTAAACCTCCTGCCCCAGCGCTCGCAACAGGCAGGCCACCAGTTCCGGGTCGTCACTTATGAGGTGGTTAGAGGGTGCCGCTGCCGGCGGTCCTGTCTGCGCCTGCCCGGAAGAGGCTGCGGGGGTAGGCGGAAGCTGCGCTGCCGACGGCATTTCTGTGGGCAGTTCGATGGTGACGGCGGCCGGCGGCAGGGTGAGAGTCGCCGCTAGTTGGGGAGGCGCCGTCGCTGCAGGCGGTACGGTGGGCGCCTCGGTCGGCTGTTGCGCGATGGATGTCTGCGCGGGTGCGGGGGGCTGCTCTGCAGGTTGTGCGTCGGTTCCGCTGCAGGCGGCCAGCAGCAGGGTTGCTGTCAGAGAATAGACGGCTATAAAACGTGCTTGCCGGGTCATGTCGCTTCATCAATGGTTAATCGTAGCATCTGCGTCAGTTGAACATGTGTCTGATTCGCACGACGGTCTCAGCTGGCTTGCACGACATTGGTTTGTGTCCACCGAAACAGCAATCTAATCCGATGGTCTATTGCCTGTGAACGATGTGGCCAGAGATGTTGAGAAGGGAAAGAAGCCGAGTAGGTTTATTAACCATCCGAGACATCGTTAGACCAACACGCGGTTCATCAGTCTCCGGTCGAAAAAGTCGAGAATATTGACGGGGAACTTGTATCTGTTTGCACCCTTACATAATTGACAAAAAGGGTCAATGATATCCTCTTTTTCGAATGCCCGGTGAATGCGACCGTATTTATCACTGTTGAGAATGTCAGCCAACCCTTTTCCGCGCTCCAATTGGCCTACTGCCGTCCTTCCTTCAGCGTCTCGGCAACACATACACACTCGGCCATCTGACAAAATCATTGACCCCGATTTGAACAAGCGACAACCTCCCGGGGTCCTTCTTGTTCGTGATGCAACGTGCGCATCTTCATTTTCGAACAGATCTACGTCGCCCAACCAAGGCACGAATTCATCTATGTTTACCTCCAAATTGGGGGTTATATCTATTCGATTGTCTAGGAGAGGGTTGAAACGGATAACCCCTGCGTTCATCAAGGCCGAAAGGCGGTTAACGAAATCCCGCAACCTGAATATCTGCAGGAAAATCGGCCGATGATCCTCGGCACCAATAAACAGGTATTTGATGGGGTTATTCCGAATGAGTAAAACCGACAAGACAACCTTATGATAATCTGCATGTTGTACGACAAAATCCAATATCGTGCTCAGGTATTTTTCGAAGGCAACGCTGTAGTTCTTTGTCCGATAAGCGGCTGCAGTTATTGTTTGCAGACTGATTCGTAGTTCAAGGACCTTCCCCTTTACCTTGGCCAATCTCGACAGGCTGTATCCGTTTGTCTGCAGGCTGACTTCCAAGCCTAAGGATCGAGCGTTTTCAATGATGTTCTCATACTCAGGATTGGCCAGTGGCTCACCGACGCCAACAACCGCCACGCGGCCGGTCATTCCACTGCGTGCAATCTCTTCAATGGTGGTTAAGAGCGATTCTTTTTCCGCATGAGCCTTCCGTCGGGACATTTTCGGATGCGGACACCATGAACACCCCATCGTGCATGTTGATGTCGGTTCAATCATAATCCTCTCGAAATACATGAAGCCTTTGTTTTTGTGATGTCCTGCGTGTACTTTATCCATGAATTGCGAGTGAGTAACGTGCCTAATCCCTGTGACTGGCCTGATTGTATGCCGTCGTCACTGACCGAACGTGGCCCTAAAAGGCTGGGAAATCCAGTCCCCCCTGATAATCCAACACTGCCGCTTCGAACGCCGCCGGCAACGCCATGGGCCTATCCGCCTGATAATCGTAGGCGACCTGCACTGTCTTCGCGGTCGCAATCAGCCTGCCATCCCCGGCAATAATGCGGTAGGTGAAATCAAAGCTCTTGTTGCCGAAGCGGGTGACAGCCACGCCAACATTCAGGTGCTCACCCAGAAAAGCGGGCGCCTTGTAGTCACAGGTGGCCCGGGCCACAATCATGTTCATGTGCTCCAAGTCGGGGCGCGAGGTTAGCTCGCGGAAATACTTTATGCGCGCGGTCTCCAGATAGGTGAAATAAACAGCGTTGTTGACATGACCCATCGAGTCAACATCGCGAAAAATGACTTCCAGATTATGGGTAAAAGGGAAGCTATCTGCGTTCAAGTGTGTTGTTCTCCCTTCGAGGCAAGCCAGCGCGCGGCGCTGCGATTGCGCGTGGCGCGCTGGCTTTCGGGATTGTAACATAATGAATCAACTTCCCGGGTGCTTGCCCACGGCGCTGCGCTCCATTATAGTTGCGCGGGAACGATGATGGCAGTTGACGAACGCGTCGAGGGTTTCTCTCCGTTTCGGGAAACTGTCTCGCGCGGCAGATCGCGATAGACAGAACCGGAAAGGTGCGGAGCACTTGACGGAGCGCGAATGGATGAACTTCGATGACCTGACTGCGCGCGCAGAGCAGGCGCGCAAAACGCTCGCCGCTGAACGCCAGTCCGCCACTATGCCGTTAAGGTACCTGCGGCAGCAGGCTCACCACACCGCCCCGGCGTCCGCGCTGAATGAGACGCCATCGGTGCTGGTGGCCGAACGGAGCACCTAGAGTTTTTCGTTCGGAAGCATGTCCGTCCACATAATGCGAACGCGCCCGTCGGCGAGCACGTAAGAATCCGGCACGCCCCACGCGGGGTGCTCATGCTCCTGAGTGATTCCGGTTTCTGCCTCGGTTATCCAATCGACGCCGTCGCTGCTGGTTGCGGTGCGGATGCTGCCTTTCCCGGAATCCGGGCCTCCGG
>CAJWGI010000152.1 GCA_913031335.1 uncultured Anaerolineales bacterium
TCTTCCTGGCATTTGCGGCCGCCTTCGCTATCAAGGTACCTATGTGGCCGCTCCACTCCTGGCTGCCCGATGCCCACGTGGAAGCGCCGACCGCCGGTTCGGTGATACTGGCCGGGGTATTGCTGAAACTGGGTACCTATGGCTTCCTACGCTTTAACCTGGGCCTCTTCCCGGAAGCCTCGCGCTACTTTGCGCCAGCTATCGCCGTGCTCGCCGTGATAGGCATTATCTACGGGGCCATCGTGTGTTACCCGCAGAAAGACGTGAAGAAGTTGGTCGCCTATTCCTCCGTCAGCCATCTTGGCTTTGTGATGCTGGGGTTGTTCGCGCTCAACGATCGCGGCATTCAGGGTGCGATTCTGCAGATGATTAATCATGGCATTTCCACGGGAGCGCTCTTTCTCATTGTCGGCATGGCCTATGAGCGGCGACACACTCGTGAACTGGCTGAATTTGGCGGCCTGTGGACAGTGATGCCGTTGTACGGCGCCATGACGCTGATTGTGGTGCTGTCTTCGATGGGTTTGCCTGGCCTGAACGGCTTTGTCGGAGAATTCACCATTCTGCTCGGGGCATTTGGGTCGCAAGCGCTCGGTTCTTATGCCTACAGTATATTCGCGGCCTTCGGCGTGATTCTGGCAGCGATCTATATGCTGTGGATGTTCCAGAAAATGTTCCTGGGCGCAGTCACCAACCCGAAAAACGAAACGCTGAAAGACTTGAATTGGCGTGAAATCGTGGTGCTGCTTCCGCTGCTTGCGCTCATCTTTTGGATTGGCCTTTATCCGCGCCCGTTCTTTAATTTGATCGGCGCGTCGGTGGAGCAACTCACGGCTGCGCTGGATGCCGGAACCGCGCTGGTGATGCACTAACTGTGAGGAAAACTACGTCTTGCGCGCGCTGGATAGTCGATGACAATACCCGATCTTAATCTCGCCGCCACGCTTCCCCTTCTGTTTCTTTCTGCATGGGCCTGTGGCCTGCTGCTGCTGGACCTGTGGGCGCCGAAAGGCAGCAGGCATATTACGGGCTGGCTGGCGCTGTCGGGACTGGTCATCACGTTCGCCGTGGTGGCGTCCAACCTTGGGCAGCGCGAGGAAGCTTTTGGTGGCATGTTGGCCATCGATGGTTTTTCCAATCTGCTCCATCTGATTTTTCTAGGCAGCGGCGCATTGGCCGTGCTGCTGGCGCTCAATTATCTAAAACAACATGGAATTGAGCGCGGCGAGTTTTATGCGCTGCTGCTGTTCTCCGTCGTTGGCATGATGGTGATGGGCATGGCCAAAGACCTGATCGTGGTCTTCTTGGCGTTGGAAATGCTCTCGATTCCGCTCTATGTGCTGGCGGGTTTCGCGCGTCCCCGCGCTGATTCGGAAGAGTCGGCGCTAAAATATTTTCTTCTGGGCGCGTTCTCTTCCGCCTTCCAGGTGTATGGGATTGCGCTGGTTTATGGCGCCACGCAGGCGACCGGTTTTGCCGCGATTGGGGCCGCAATCGCCATCTCTGGAGCCAGCCCGTTGCTGCTGGCCGGGATTGGCTTGATGCTGGTGGGGTTGTCGTTCAAGGTGGCAGCCGTGCCATTTCATATGTGGACGCCGGATGTGTACGAAGGCGCTCCGGCGGTGGTGACCGCCTTCATGTCGGTCGGTGCAAAGGCGGCCGGTTTTGCGGCCTTGGTGCGCGTCTTTTTTGACGCCTTCCATTTGCTGACCCCCGACTGGGCCCCGCTGATGGCGCTCTTTGCCGTGCTCTCTACCATTGTGGGGAATGTGGCCGCCATCTCCCAAACTTCGGTTAAACGCATGTTGGCGTATTCGTCTATCGCGCATGCCGGTTATGTGTTTTTGGCTGTCCTGCCCGGCGGGAAGGGGGCGCTCTCTGATTTTTCCGCCAGCGCCGTGATTTTTTACCTGGCGGCGTACGCGCTGACAAATATCGGCGCCTGGGCGGTTGTGATGGCGGTCGAGAAGGGCGAGGGGATGGGGAGTGAAATCAGCGATTATGCCGGGCTGGCGCGCACGCGCCCGGGGCTGGCGATGGCGATGGCGCTGTTTATGCTCTCGTTGACCGGATTGCCGCCCACAATGGGCTTTATGGCGAAGTTTTATGTTTTCAGCGCTGCGCTGGCAGCGGGATACACATGGCTGGTGCTGGTCGGCGTTGTCACGGTGCTGATTTCCGCCTACTATTATTTGCGCGTGATTGTGTTTATGTGGATGAGAGCGGGGGCCGGACTGGCCGTCACGCCGCGCCCGTTGAATTTCACCGTCGCGCTGACGGCGGTCGCCACTTTAGCGTTCGGGTTGCTGCCCGGGCCGCTGATGGCTCTGGTGGAGGATTCGGTGCGTGGGTTATTCTGATCGCTGGTCATTCCTGTCGACGTGTTGAAGTAACTATTCAGCCTACCCTCGAAATGTCATTGCGAAGCGGTGTTTCTTCCGCTGAAGTCGAAGATCCCACCGAAGGTGGGGCAATCTCCTTGAGCGTCTGGGAGACTGCCCAGCAAACGGCGCTGGATTTTCAACTTCGAAAAAAACGCCCCTCGCAGTGACATGCCTGAATAGTTACGTGTTGAAAATATAAAAGAATACCCGCTGCAAGTCGGGTGTTTTGTGTTTGTGGATGCAGGTGCTCATAATGCCAGACTTTACATTTGAAGGGCAAGAGGTCTTTTTTACGCTATCCAGCGCGGTTGAGAATCACACGCCGTTGGTTCTGATCCATGGAGCCGGTGGCAATCATTTGTCCTGGCCTCTCAACATGCGCCATGCGCAGGAATATCCAGCCATTGCCCTCGACCTACCCGGGCATGGGCGCTCAGCGGGCGCGGGGCGCGAGAACCTGAGCGATTATGCGCGCGCGGTGGTGGCGCTGCTGGACGAGCTGACGATTTCTCGGGCGGTCATTGCGGGGCACTCGATGGGCGGCGGCGTGGCGCAGCTGCTGGCTTTGCAGCAGGCGCAACGGCTGAGCGGGTTGATATTGGTTTCAACCGGCGCGCGGCTGACCGTGGCGGCGCGGATTCTGGACGGCATCCCTGCTGATTTCTCCGGCGCGGTGGATTTGATTCTGGAATGGGGTTTTGCACCGGATGCACTCGCTGACCTCGTGGGGGCGGCGCAGCAGCGTATGTTGGAAGTTGCTCCGGAAGTGCTTTATGGCGATTTCGTCGCGTGCAACAGATTCGATGTGCTCAACAGCATCGGGCAGTGGAATGGCCCCACTGCTGTGATCTGTGGCGAGTTGGACCGTCTGACTCCGCTGAAATACTCGCGTTATCTTGCCGAGCAAATTGATGGCGCGACGCTGGAAATCGTGCCCGCTGCCGGGCACATGGTGATGCTGGAACGCGCCGAAGCGGTGGGCGCGGTGGTGGATGGGTTTATGGGGGCTGTGAAATGATGATAATCCCGCATCAACTTTCCCGTGCCAGAAGCGCGGCAATCTGCGGCGCGATGGCGCGCGCGGCGCGACCGCGATGGCTGATGCGGTCTTTCTGCTCCGGCGTCAGCTCTGCCATCGTGACGCCGCATTCGGGCAAGTAGAAAAGCGGGTCGTAACCGAAGCCGCCTGTGCCGCGCGGCTGCAGCGCTATCATGCCGTGGCATACGCCCTGCGCGGTGAGCAATTCCGGATGGCCTGGGCGAGCGAGGGCGAGCGCGCAGCGGAATTGCGCGCCGCGCTGCCCCCACGGCACCGCTCGCATCTCGCGCAGCAGCTGCTGCCATTGCGCGGCCTGTGTTGCTCCCGGCCCCCCGTAGCGCGCGCTGTGCACCCCGGGCCTTCCACCGAGGGCATCCACCGTCAGCCCGGAATCATCCGCCAGCGTTGGTAGCCCGCTCAGGCGGCAGTATTCGCGCGCCTTTTGCGCCGCGTTCTGGGCGAAAGTGACGCCATTTTCGGCGACCTCGGCGTCGATTCGCAGATCGGTCAGCCTCAGCCAGCGCACCCACAACCGCGTCAGCAGCCGCTTGAATTCCAACAGCTTGTGGCGATTGCGCGTGGCCAGCACGATTTCTAGAACGTCCTCTGCCATAACCGCGCCAGTCTCAGATATCCGGCCTTCTTTCCGTCACACTCCCACATATGGGGGATATCCGTTCTGACAGTTGACTTTGGGGTGCGGGCGTGATATACTCCACATTGGGCTTCCCCTGAGTGCAGTAGCGCTGAAAAAATCGCCTCCAAAAAGAGAGATCCATTCTGGCGAATACTTACTCAGAGATGTTAAGGCTAAACGTTGGCCATGTGCTCAACAGGAGCGTGGGTTTCAGCCGGGAGATACGGTTTTCGGGCGAGCAG
>CAJWGI010000153.1 GCA_913031335.1 uncultured Anaerolineales bacterium
GACATGGTAAAAAACAATTCTAAGATGACCACATTGTCCTTATCGCAAATGCTTATATTGAAGCCAGGAAGATTTGTTATGAAACCTATTTTGGCAAAACAAACTCATCCAATAAGTTCTTAAATTAAAATAACGACGTTTCTACTTCAAAAACATCTTGTCTAAAGTTGAAAAATTTTTCACATGATACTCGCAAATTCAAGAAGGAAATCAACAATCATTAACAAAATGTTAAATGCATTATCTAGATATACAGATGTCTTGATAATGATGATATTGTTTCATGTATGGCCTGAGGCGGTCGCCAGACTTCATGCCTGACTCCACTGCCCTACCCGAGACAAGCGTCGCTCGTCACTGGCTGCCTGCAGCACGGTCATGGGCAATCGGGCTGCTTTTTGTTCTGTTGGCCTGCGGCGTGCTGCTCGTGCCCCTCGGCGCAACCCAGGACGAAGCGCTTAACCTGCGCGCGGGCGATCTGGCGCCGTTTGATATCGTCGCGTCACGCTCCCAGACTTACGTCAGCGAAATCCAGACTCAGAGCGCCAAAGCATCCGCGGAAACCTCCATCGCATCGGTGTACGACCCTCCCGACACACGCATCGCCCGGCAGCAGGTTACAGCCGCGCAGGCGGCCATCAGCTTCGTTAATTCCGTTCGCGCCGACACACTCGCCAGCGAGCTGCAGAAGCGACAGGAATTGACTTATCTCCGCGACCTTTCCCTCTCCGGCGAGTTGCAAATCCAGTTACTGCACATGGAAGATTCGCGCTGGGTCGCCGTGCAGGAAGAAGTGACACGCGTGATTGAGGCGGCGATGAGCGAGCCCATCCGCGAACACCAACTGGCAGAAACCCGCGACCGTGTTCCTATGATGATAAGTGTTGCCGTCACCGTACAGGAGGCCGATCTGGCCGCTGCGCTCGCCGGGCAGTTCATAGTCCCTAACTCAATATTCAACGAAAGTGCGACTCAACAAGCCCGCGATGCGGCAATCGCTGCCGTGCATCCGGTCGAACAGGCATTCGCGCAGGGTCAGACCATTGTGCCGCGCGGCAACGTGCTCACCGAGCATGATTTGGAGGCGATGACGGCGCTGGACATGCTCGCGCCGAAACAAAGCCCGTGGGAAACATACCTGCCGCCGGTGGTGGCCGTGGTGCTAGTGGCGGTCACAATGACCCTTTACCTGCTGCGCAGCCAGCCCGAATTCTTCGGGCGCACGCGCCATCTGCTCTTCATCACGTTGTTGGCGCTGGCCTTTCTTTTTTCCGCGCAATTCGTCATCCCCGAGCGGGTGGTGCTGGCTTTCCTTTTCCCCACCGCCACACTGGGCATGCTGATAGCGGTTGGGCTGGGCGCGCAGCTCGGGCTGGTCACCACCACGCTTTTCGTGGTTTTCATTGCCATTATCTCAAACGGGCGCGTGGATGTAACCATTTACCACCTTGCCGGCCCGATAGTGGCCATACTGGCTCTGGGAAAAGCTGAGCGCGTCAACAGTTTCCTGCTGGCCGGCCTGGCAACCGCTGCCGGGAATGCGGCCGTCATTTTGATCTTCCGGCTGGATGACCCCGCCATTGACATGCTCGGCCTGAGCACGTTGCTGGGCGCCAGTCTGGCAAACGGGGCTATTTCGGGAGCGCTCACGCTGATGGGGTTGTTCCTGCTGGGATTTGTTTTCGACATCACCACTTCGCTGCAACTGGTCGAACTCTCGCGACCCAACCATCCGCTGCTGGTGGGGATGCTGCGCGCGGCACCGGGCACGTATCAGCACAGTCTGCACGTGGCGAATCTGGCCGAGCAGGCGGCGCAGCGCATAGGAGCGAACACCATGCTGGTGCGCGTGGGAGCGCTGTTTCATGACATCGGCAAAACGCGCCATCCGGAGTATTTCGTCGAGAATCAGATCGAGGGCATTAACCCGCACGAGCATCTTAGCCCGCACGCCAGCGCCCGCATCATCATTGACCATGTGCGTGACGGCGACGAAATGGCCGGGCGGCACAGACTTCCCAGCGCAATCCGCGCAGCGATTCTGGAGCATCACGGCACCACGGTCACGATGTACCAACATGAAAAGGAGGTCGAAGAGGCGGACGGAGACGAGGCTAAGGTGGCAATCGGCGACTTCACCTACCCTGGCCCAAAACCACGGAGCCGAGAGACCGCACTGCTGATGCTGGCCGATGGCTGCGAAGCCAAAGCACGCGCCGACAACCCCACCACCACTACTGACATCGATGACATCGTGCGCTACATAATCAACCGGCGATTGCGACAGGGTCAGCTTGACGAATGTAACCTCTCGCTGACTGACCTTAACACAGTGCGCGAGTCATTCGTGAACACGTTGAAAGGGTTTTTTCACAGCCGCCTGCAATATCCCAGCGCACCGGAAAAAGAACCCGCTGTTGAGCAATTAGGGGTGCCGGAGCAGTCGGCGCTTCCCGCTTCTGAGTAGCCTGCGGCGCCGTGGTCTCCTCGTACCGCATCAGCACGCGCACGCACCCACGTTCGCACGCTAAAGCGCCCACTGCCGCCACGCGCGCGAGAATTTGTACCGCAGCACGGGCAACACTCGCCCATCAGCACGTGGCGCCCGGCACGAGCATTTGCGTGATTTACAGCGTGGATTCTTATCTGCAGCAGCTCAATCGTCAATTCTCCGGAGTGGATGCGCCCACAGATGTGCTCGCATTCCCGGACGATGCAGGCGACGGACACCTGGGAGATGTAATCATCTCTGCCGAGCGCGCGGCCCAGTCCGCGCGGCGCGGTGGACATGGAACCTCGGATGAACTGCAGCTGCTGACCGTGCACGGCGCATTGCACCTGCTGGGGCATGACCACACCGCTCCGGCGGAACGCGCACGCATGTGGAAGATGCAAGCAGAGATTCTGGCCGAGCTCGGGCTGAGCATTTCCGCGCCGACGGCTGCGTGACGCATTACGCAGAGAGAGAGCATATTAACCCACTGGAGGGAGCACAAGATGCAACTGAACACTATCATCGGCGACATCGCTGAACAGGCTGTGGATGCCATTATTCTCAGTCTGTTCGAGAAGACTGACGCCCTCGGCGGCGAGACCGCGGCCATTGACCACCGCCTGCAAGGCGCAATCTCGTCCCTGCTCGGCGGCGGCGATTTCAGCGGAAAATTGCGCGAGACCAGCGTGCTTTACCCCGGCGACGCGCTTCCCGCTCGACGGGTGATCGTGGTCGGACTGGGGCCGGCGGAAGACTTCGCTCTCGACTGCGCCCGCCATGCCACTGCCGCAGCCGCCGTGCGCGCGCGCGAACTCGGTGCCCGCAGCCTGGCTTCCATTTTGCACGGTGCGGGTGCAGGCAGAATCGAAACCAGCGGTGCCGCGCGCGCAGCAGCCGAGGGAGCGTTGCTTGGGCTCTATTCCTTCGAGCAATACAAGAGTGAACCGGAGCAAAAAAAGGTGACGTCATTTACGCTGGTTGAATGGGACGAGCAGAAGGCGGAAGCGCTTCGTTCCGGAGCGCGCGAGGGTGAAATCATCGCCGAGTGCGCCTGCAAGGCACGCGATCTAGTGAGCGAACCACCCAACAGCTGCACGCCTTCCTTTCTGGCAGCGCACGCCGAAAAGCTGGCAACCGACCACGGCATGGCCGTGCGGGCGCTCTCAGAAGCGGATGCGCGCGAATTGAACATGGGCGCTTTTCTCAGCGTCGGTCAAGGGAGCGCACAGCATCCGCAGTTCATCGTGCTGGAACACAACGAGGCGCTGCTAGAAAACACCGAGCCGCTGGTGCTGGTAGGCAAAGCGATCACCTTTGACACCGGTGGATATTCCATGAAAAGCGCGGAAGGCATGGAAGACATGAAGACCGACATGGCTGGGGGCGCTGCGGTGATGGGAGCACTAGAGGCCGCGGCTCGGCTGGAGGTTCCATACCCGGTAGTGGGGCTGGTGCCGGCCACCGAGAACATGATCAGTGGTCAGGCCAGCCGCCCCTCGGACGTGGTGCGTGCTTCCAATGGCAAAACGATTGAAATAGTGAACACCGATGCCGAAGGCAGATTGATTCTGGCAGACGCGCTGGTCTATGCCGCACGATATAAGCCGGCGGCTGTTATAGACCTTGCCACTCTGACCGGGTCGGCGGTTATAGCACTAGGTGAGGGATGCGCTGCGGCATTGTTCACAGATGACGAGGCACTTGCACAACGCCTTTCGCGCGCAAGCCAATCGAGTGGAGAACGCATTTGGCGCATGCCGCTATATCCAGAGTACGTAGAATGGATGCGC
>CAJWGI010000154.1 GCA_913031335.1 uncultured Anaerolineales bacterium
GCGGTCACAACGCGTGCCTGATTCTCACCACGTTCCAGAATGGAAATGAAACGCAGGCCGACGACTAATTCACGGAACGCCGTACAGCGTTACGCGCACATCTGTGGATGGGGCACCTCCGTGCCGGAACGCGTGCTAACGAATCATGAATTGGCGCGTATGGTGGACACAAACGATGAGTGGATAGTTGCCCGCACCGGGATCTCGCAGCGCTACATCGCCAACGGGCGTGAGACCACCGCCTCGCTGGGCACTGCCGCAGCCCGAGAAGCGCTGGACATTGCCGATGTAACTCCGGACGACATCGACCTGATAATCGTCGCCACTTCCACCCCGGAGCACCACTTTCCTTCCACGGCATCTCTCGTACAGGATGCGCTCGGCGCACGCAACGCCGGCGCATTCGATATGTTGGCCGCGTGTACCGGATTCGTGTACGCGTTGAGCATCGCGGCGCAGGCAATTCAGGCCGGGGCAATGAACACGGTGTTAGTCATAGGAGCAGAGACGCTTTCGAAAATCGTCAACTGGGAAGACCGCGGCACCTGCGTGCTCTTCGGCGACGGGGCGGGCGCAGTCGTGCTGCAGGGCAGCGACAGCCCAGGCGGCGTGCTCGCATCCCTTCTGCGATCTGATGGATCGGGAGGCGACTTGCTCAAGGTGCCGGCCGGCGGAAGCGCAATGCCGGCCAGTTACGAAACTCTCCGCGACAATCTGCACACCATCCACATGAACGGGCGCGAAGTGTTCCGCTTTGCCACGCGAGTGATGGCGGACGCATGCCGGGATGTAGTGGCCGCCGCCGGACTGACCATGGACGACGTCGACGTCATCGTACCCCATCAGGCCAACAAACGCATCATCGAGGCCGCCGCTCGCGGCCTGCGGCTGCCGATAGATCGCTTCGCGATAAACCTGGACCGCTACGGAAACACCTCGACCGCTTCCATCCCCATCGCGCTCTGCGAGGCCGTGTCAGAAGGGCGTATCCGCCCAAACGACAACCTTGTTCTAGTCGCTTTTGGGGGCGGATTGACCTGGGGCGCGACTGTGGTGACCTGGGACGTGACGCCGAAAGCGACCGTAACAGGCTTGCACAAAATGCGCCGCCAGGCGCTATACAGCGTTGCACGCATGCGCTCCATCGTGCGGCGTGGCGCGCGCGCAATTGAGGGCACCATCTGGGGCGCGCAGGCCCCTGATGGCATTGAACCGCCCCATCGAGAAAAGGATTAGTACTCTCTCAAAAAACCTTCAAGTAGGCTTTTCTGGCCTGGGTTGCGCAAGCGCCCCAGCGCCTGCGCTTCAATCTGGCGCACTCGCTCTCGGGTGACGCCCATCTTTCGGCCGACTTCCTCCAGCGTGTACGACTCGCCATCCAGTAGCCCATAGCGCAACTGAAGAATGCGCACCTCGCGCGGAGGTAGGCCGGTCAACGCGTCTTGAATCTGCCGTTGCAGCAGGTTATGAATAGCAGCCTCGGCCGGCGCGGGGCTATCCTCGTCTTCGATGAAGTCACCCAGCATTGAGTCTTCCAAGTCATCCGTAGGCATCTCCAGAGACAGAGGCCGGCGCGCAATCTGCACCATGTCCTCCACCTTCTTGGGAGCCACCTCCAACAACTCGGCCAGTTCCTCCATGGTGGGTTCGCGCCCTAGTTTCTGGGTGAGCGCATGCGAGACGCGCAGCAGTTTGTTTATCTGGTCGCCCATGTGTACAGGCACGCGAATAGTGCGGCCCTGGTCTGCAATCGCGCGGGTTACCGCCTGACGGATCCACCAGGTCGCGTATGTGCTGAACTTGTGCCCGCGGTGGTAATCGAACTTTTTTGCAGCCCGCAGCAGCCCGATGTTGCCCTCCTGAATTAGGTCCAGAAAGGGCACCCCGCGTCCGATGTATTTCTTGGCCACGCTGATAACCAGGCGGGAATTGGCCGTCACCAGATGCTCCCGGGCCGCCAGACCGTCTTCGATGATTGCGTCAAGTTCTCTGCGGCGGCGCGGATACACCCGTTTATCAGAAGCAAGTTCCTCGCGAGCGTGTTCTGCCTTTTCCATTCTTTTTGCTAGCCACACCTCTTGATCTTTGGTCAGAAGTGGCACCCCGCCAACTTCCTTTAGATAAAGACCAATGGTGTCATCAACGTCCATCGCGGCTAAGCCGCCGTCCTTAGCGGCCGACCCTTTCGGCCGCCGCCTAATTTTCTTTATCTTCGCCCGAACGCGCGCTTTCTCCGCCGCAAGTGGATCATCCGCCTCGTCACTGTCGGCGTCACGTTGGACGGCATGTTCCACGATTTCGATGCCGGCTTCCAGAAGGGCAGCATGCGCCTCGTCAAGCACCGCGACGTCTTCCTCTGCCTCCGGGAAGAGCACGATGATGTCATCAACCGAGACAACGCCCTTCTGCTGCCCGACCTCCAGCAACTTCTGTATGCGCGGGTTCTCGCGCTCGGCAGCCAATATCTCCGCCTGCAATTCGTCTGGCGCTGCAGGCGGGTTTTCAGACGCCCCGGAAACGCGCATGCCCTTTTCGTTCACACGCGCCGATTTCTTGCTAGCGCCATTAGCGCCCGGCTTTGTTTTCGGTCGCCGCTTTCCGTTCTTGGTCATACCTCTTCAAAATACTCCATTACAAAGGAAAATGCAACACCCTCCCCCGGCGCCGGCTGGCCGCACAGGACATAAAGGGCACACTGCCGGTTCGCGCTGGCAGTGTGCCCGGGGAGGACGTTACCAGAACCTCCTGATTCCAGACTGTGAATGCGTTGCCTCGCGTTTTATACAACAATTCGACCTCCCGTGTCAAGCTTTAATCCACAGCAGCCTTGACACATTCTGCTCTACTAAGTACAATCCCGCAGCCAAACGCCCGAACAGGTAGGTTGATACCTTTCGGGCGTGTTTTGTGTGTGCGCGGTTCGCGTTGACGCCGACATAGACTGACACACCGCTTTTCTTATTACGCAACCTGCTGGAGGAACATGTTTTCATGAACACCGTACTCACCGCAACAGTCGCGCAGGCACAACGATTGCCGGTGCCACCCCTCTGGTGGCTCACTCCGTTGAGCGCCCTGATTGCGCTTTTCTTCGCATTCGTTTTTTATCGCTCGGTAATGGGGCGGGACGAAGGCACTCCGCGCATGCGCGAAATTGCGCAGGCAGTGCGCGAGGGAGCGATGGCGTACCTGCGGCGGCAGTACCGCGTGGTCGCAATTGCCTTTGCAGTGCTCTTCGTGGTTTTTCTGGTCATGTCCTTCCTAAACGTTCAAAACAAGGTGGTGCCTTTCGCATTCCTAACCGGCGGCTTTTTCTCGGGCCTGTGCGGTTATTTCGGAATGCGCACTGCCACCAACGCCAGCGCCCGCACTACACACGCAGCCAGCAAAAGCCTAAACGGTGGGTTGCAAGTGGCATTCCGCGCCGGCGCGGTGATGGGCATGGTGGTGGTCGGGTTCGCGCTGCTAGACATCTCCGCGTGGTTTCTAGTGCTATATTACGTGTTCCCACCAGATTTCTTTGGCGCAATCAACCCGCTGCCTCAGATTACCGTCATCATGCTTAGTTTCGGGTTCGGGGCCAGCACTCAAGCGCTGTTCGCCCGCGTGGGCGGCGGCATCTACACAAAGGCTGCCGACGTGGGCGCTGATTTGGTTGGCAAAGTCGAGGCCGGCATCCCGGAGGATGACCCCCGTAACCCGGCCACGATCGCGGACAACGTTGGCGACAATGTGGGTGATGTGGCCGGCATGGGCGCTGACCTGTATGAATCCTACGCCGGTTCCATTCTAGCCACGGCGGCGCTGGGAGTGGCCGCGGTAATCACACGCCACGGCGTCTCCAGCATTGTCCAGCAAATCAATTATCTGGCCATGCCGATGGTGCTGGCCGCGGTCGGCGTGATTCTATCCGTGTTGGGGATTTACATGGTACGCACAAAAGAAGACGCCGGAATGCAGGAATTGATGCGCTCGCTAAACCGGGGCATAAACGTGTCAGCGGCCGGAATTGCGGTCGCGGCGCTGCCACTGGTGTTCGTCTTCAAACTGGAGCGCCCGTGGCTGATGTGGGTCACAATTGTGACTGGACTGCTGGTGGGAATCGTGATCGGAAAGGCTACCGAGTATTACACCTCGCACGACTTCAAACCGACACGGGCAATTGTTGAACAGGGCCAGAGTGGACCCGCCACGGTAATTATCCAGGGTTTGGCCGTGGGAATGCGCTCCACGGCGGTGCCGGTTGTCACCATCGCCATCGGTATCGCC
>CAJWGI010000155.1 GCA_913031335.1 uncultured Anaerolineales bacterium
ACAGCGGGCGCCGCACGAAAATTGCGGCACCAAGGATATGATCTACGGGACGGTCGATTTCGTACGCATCTGGCGCGTAGCGCCCGTTTGCCACCGAATCGATGGGCACCAGCTTTTCGAAGAAGCCGTAAACGGCCTGACGGTAATCCGGGAAGCGGAACGTGGAGTGCTGCAGGCTGCCGTCCATGTTATGCAAGCGCGGAGCGATCATGCCGACTTGCGGGTGTGCGTCCGCATAAGTCAGTAGCGCCTGCAGTGCGCCTGCACGAATTTCGGTATCCGGGTTTAGGAGGAGAAAAAAACACCCCTGCGCTGCTGCAAGGCCAAGATTGTTTCCGGCGGCAAATCCGATGTTCCCGTGGCCAGTGATCAGTTTTGCCCACGGGAACTCTTGGCGCACCACCTCACACGTGTCGTCGGCCGAAGCGTTGTCTACCACCAGTGTTTCCACGCGCAGGTCGCTGCGGTGGGCTGCAACGGAACTCAGACAGGGTGCTATGACCGCCGCCGAGTTGTAAGTGACGATGATGATGGAAAGGTCCGGCGTGAGCGCTGGCATGGAAATGTATTTTACCCCGAGAATCGCAGTTGACGCGCAGGTTGTTCTCAGCTAGAATCTGTGAATAACCCACCCCGGGTGGGGGGGGGTCAATTATGGAAACTGAAAGCAAGGAAACGACTGTGCATCGTTTACGCAGCATCGCCGGGCATGTCAATAGCATTGAGCGAATGGTTGCCGATGATCAGTATTGCATCGATGTGATCAAGCAGATTCAGGCGGTGCAGGCGGCACTCGCCAAAGTGGGTGAATTGGTTCTGGATGGGCATCTGCATTCTTGTGTGACAACGGCTATTCGGGGCGAGGACCCCAGCGAGCGGGAGCGGGTGCTAAGAGAAATTTTGGATGTTTACCAGGTCGCGGGTAAATAACTAGAAATCAGAAAAACTTCAATAGGAGACATAACCATGAACACCATCAAATACAACATCCCGGCCATTTCGTGCGGCCATTGTAAGATGAATATTGAGCGGGAACTCGATGAAATGGAGGGCGTGGCTTCTGTGGTGGTCACGGTGGATGATAAACAAGCTGCCATTGGATTTGAGGTACCGGCTACTGTCGAGAAAATTGAAACTTTGCTGACTGAGATCGGCTATCCGCCACAGGGCAGTTAGCTAAGTGATCTAGAAACAATAAGCCGCCGGACCAAAAGGGTGTCATTGTGACGGGCGCAGCGCGGAGGAATCTGGTTTGTCTTTCCGTGATGAAGAGAATCTTCGGGCCTGACGCTTTCCCGTTGGCGCAGGTCAGCACGGGCGGCCAGAGCGACATTTTGCGGATGTTCTGTTCCAAACGAGCCCTATGCCAACTAGTCACTTAACTCTACCGGTCACCGGGATGACCTGTGCGAATTGCTCGGTGGCCATTGAGCGCAATTTGAATAAGCTGCCCGGCGTGGAAACGGCTGCCGTCAATCTGGCCAGCGAGCGCGCCACGGTGGAATATGACCCGGCAGCGCTCTCGCACGCGGAAATTATCGGAAGAATCGAGCATGTGGGCTATGGCGTTGCCACTGCGCGCGCCGAGCTGCCCATCCGTGGTTTGGCTGATGACAATGACGCGCGCGCGCTGCAAAACGCGTTTCAACAGTTGGCCGGGGTGACGGCGGTGACTGTCAGTTTCGGCACTGAACGTGCGATGGTGGACTATATCCCTACGTTGATTAGCCAGGGTGATTTGCGTCGCGCGGCCAAGGTGGCCGGATTTGAAGTTGTGGCGGTGAGTGGCGATTTGCATGATGCGGAACGTGCAGCGCGCGAAAAGGACGTGGCGCAGCAACGGCATTTGCTTGTCACCGGCTTGGTTTTCGCTGTGCCGACCTTTGCAATTTCGATGATGAATGATTTCGGGATGTTGCCAGCCAGTATCGGAGCAGCCCCTTGGCTGGCATGGCTGCTAGGTTTGTTGGCGACGCCGGTGCAATTTTATGTTGGTTGGCAGTATTACAGCGGCGGTTACAAATCGTTGCGCAATGGTTCGGCCAATATGGATGTGCTTGTGGCGATGGGCTCCGGCGTTGCCTATGTCTACAGCGTCGTAGTGCTGCTGGCTCCGTTCTTAGGCTGGCGGGGGCTGGGGGAGCATGTCTATTTTGAGACGGCGGCCATGATCATCGCACTGATACGCGTCGGCAAATATCTGGAGGCGCACGCCAAGGGGCGCGCCTCCGATGCGATCAAGAAATTGCTGGGGATGCAGGCCCGGACAGCGCGCGTGATCCGCGCCGGGCAGGAGCAAGATGTCGCGCTGGATGATGTGATTGCCGGAGATGTGGTTATTGTGCACCCGGGCGAAAAAATCCCCGTCGATGGCGTCGTGATCGAGGGTGAATCAACTGTCGATGAGTCGCTGCTGACCGGTGAGCCGCTGCCCGTGGAGAAGCGCGCCGGTAATGAAGTGGTGGGCGCGACAATGAATCGACAAGGCAGCTTTAGGTTTGAAGCAACAAGGGTCGGCGCGGAGACTGCGCTGGCACAAATCATCCGCCTGGTGGAAGCAGCCCAGGGCAGCAAAGCGCCTATCCAGGCGTTGGCAGATCGCACGTCGGCGATCTTTGTGCCAGTGGTGATCGCTCTGGCGCTATTCACTTTTCTGGGCTGGTTCTGGCTGGCTGGGGTCGTTTTTACGCGCGCGATGATCAACATGGTGGCGGTGCTGGTAATCGCGTGTCCGTGCGCATTGGGGCTGGCGACGCCAACCGCGATCATGGTCGGCACCGGGCGCGGCGCAGAGTATGGCATCCTTTTTCGCAATAGCGAGGCGCTGGAGCGCGCCGGTGGCATCGGCACGATGGTGCTGGATAAGACCGGCACAATCACGCTCGGACGTCCCACTGTAACCGATATCGAACTGGCTGCTGACGGCGCGGGTGGCATTTCCGAGGGCGAGTTGCTGCGGCTGGTGGCTTCGGCGGAGCGTGGCAGCGAGCATCCGCTGGGCGAAGCGATTGTGGCTGCTGCCACAGCGCGCGGGTTAGATTTGAGCGATGCTGCTGGTTTCTACGCGATTTCCGGGCAGGGCATTCGTGCCGAAGTGGATGGGCACGCGCTGCTGGTCGGCACTCAGAGATTGATGGAGGCGCAAGGGTTAGCGCTGGATGGGCTGGATGCAGTGGTCACATGTCTGCAGGGTCAGGCCCGAACTGCCATGCTGGTGGCGCTGGATGGGCAACTGGCGGGGGTGATCGCGGTGGCGGATGAAATCAAGCAAGGCTCTGTAGCGGCGCTGGCAGAATTGCGTGAACTGGGGCTGGAAGCGGTGATCCTTACTGGCGACAACCAGCACACCGCGCAGGCTATCGCGCGCGAAGTAGGCGTGGAGCGCGTGGTGGCGGAGGTACTTCCCGCAGACAAGGCGGCCGCCATTCAGGACTTGCAGGCAGCCCCCCTGCGGCCGGGCGGTGTGGCGATGGTGGGCGATGGCATCAACGATGCGCCAGCGCTGGCGCAATCTGATGTTGGTCTGGCAATGGGCACCGGAACAGATGTCGCTATCGAAGTCGCCGACGTGACGCTTATCAGCGGCGATTTGCGCGGCGTGGCGCGCGCCATCCACCTTTCGCGGGCGACCATGCGCATCATCCGCCAGAATCTGTTCTGGGCATTTTTCTACAATGCGATATTGATCCCAGTGGCGGCTCTTGGGGGGATGCACCCGATGCTGGCAGCCGGGGCGATGGCGTTTAGTTCCATCTTCGTTGTGACCAACAGCCTGAGGCTCCGTCGTTTTCGGGTGTAGTAAAGTTTCCGAGTTGGGGCGCAAGCTAACGCAGAGTGCGCTGATTACAAAGCCAAGACCAAAATCCGGAGGGCGTGCGCGGCTACACCGTGAGCAGGCACCCCGAAAAAAGCTCCTGTTGCGTTGGTAGCCGCTGGGTGCGGGGGCGGTGTTTGCGGCTGGAGTGTTGATCCTGGCGCAACGCGAAGCGGGCACCGGCGGCCAGCTTTCGGCGGCTCAATTCGCGCAGGGTCAGATGTTGTATGAAGCGCAGTGCGCCGCCTGCCACGGCCCGAATGGCGAGGGGCAGCCCGGCTGGCAAACGCCGGATACGAATGGCATCTATCCGGCTCCGCCGCATACCAGCGCCGGGCACACCTGGCATCATTCCGATCAGCAGTTGCTGCAGATCATCGCTGAGGGTGGTAGCGCGCCCACAACCGCGATGCCGGGCTTTGCCGCCACGCTGAC
>CAJWGI010000156.1 GCA_913031335.1 uncultured Anaerolineales bacterium
GTCTTCCACTTCCGCTGCACCAAATAGCCACCTCAGGAGGCTGATGATGTCTAAAACTGACCCTGATGCCCCGAAGCGGTTGGCGCTGATTGCCAGCAAGGGCACACTCGACTGGGCGTACCCGCCGTTCATTCTGGCCACCGCCGCTGCCGCGATGGACTGGGAGGTGGGCGTGTTCTTCACCTTTTATGGCCTGACGCTGCTCAAGCACGACATCGAGGCGGAAGTCACCCCGCTGGGCAACCCGGCCATGCCGATGAAGATGCCATTTGGCCCGGAAGGCTTCCAGAATTTCAACTGGCCCATCCCGCAGGCGGCAATGTCAATCCCCGGTTTCAACAGCGTGGCCACCGGCTTGATGAAGCAGACCTTCAAAAATAAGGGCGTTGCCGCCGTGGGCGAACTCCGTGATGTGGCTGTGGAACTCGGGGTGGACCTCATCGGTTGCCAGATGACGATAGATGTGTTTGGCTTCGGGCGCGACGATTTCATTTCGGGGTGCGAAATCGGCGGCGCGGCCACTTTCTTGGAATATGCTGCCGACGCCGAGGTCTCGCTGTTCGTCTGATTTATATCTGAGCACCCAAAAAACATGTGTTGCCCCATATCTGCATCAAATTAAGTTGCCTTCAGGTGTAATTCAATCACGTTGCTGTTCTTTAACCTCGCGCGTAATTCATGGTAGCGCGTTTAGCGTGAGCTTAGCGGGTGGGTAGCGACCAGTGAAATTGGTAAGGCCTTCCCCTTACCTAAAACGGTCAACAACAGTCACTCCTGTCCCGTTGAAACCGTCCATCTTGGCGAGGTGCGTGGGCAATTCATCAAGATGAATTGTCTTCCCCACCAGTTTTGCGGGCTGCAGCTTGCGCGCCAGAATCATATCTAGCATGGCCGGATAGCGGTGTGCCTGCATGCCATGGCTGCCGAGAATCTCTAGCTCATTGGAGATGACTGAATCCATCGGTATCGCTGGCATGCTTTCAGCCCCGGATAATAATCCAACCTGAATGTGCTTGCCGTGCTTGCGCAGACCCGAGATTGAGTTGCGACACGTCACAGAGTTGCCGAGCGCGTCCACTGACACATGTGCTCCACCGCCGCTGATTTCTCGCACGCGCTCGGCGATATCATTCTCCCTATCACCGTGGATAGTGCGATGCGCGCCAACAGTACGGGCAAAGTCGAGTTTTTCGGTGGCTATATCGATGGCTATAACGCGCGCGCCGAGCGCGGAGGCGATCATTATTGCCGATAGGCCTACGCCTCCGCAGCCATGCACAGCGACCCATTGCCCTGGGGATACCTCGGCTTGGTCGACCATCGCCCGAAAGGAGGTTGTGAAACGGCAACCCAGATTTGCAGCGGCCACGAAGTCTATCTCTACGGGCAGCGCCACAAGGTTAATGTCTGCGCGCCCCACGGCCACACGCTGGGCGAAAGATCCCCAGTGGGTGAACCCGGGTTGAAACTGGCGGTCGCAAATCTGTTGATTTCCTGAAATGCACTGCGGGCAACGGCCGCAAGCGCACACGAACGGCAGCGTCACGCGGTCGCCCACTCGCGCACTACGCACCTCTCTTCCCACTTCGGCCACCACGCCCGCGAACTCATGCCCGGGAACGTGCGGGAGGGTGGTGATGTCGGCGTCGTGCCCCTTCCATCCATGCCAGTCGCTTCGGCAAAGCCCGCTCGCCTTCACCTCAATTACTGCGCCGTTGGCGGCCGGAGTCGGGTCGGGCACCTCTTCAATGTTGATGGGTCCGCCGAACGTCCGGTACAGTGCTGCTCTCATTTGCTCATTTCATTTTCAGCCACCACACCCCGGTACATTCTGGCACGGTGACTGTGCCTGCCCGCGACACCTTCTTCCCCAATTCATCCCCGAAGAAAAAACTACTCAGCTCCACTGCTTCGGCCAGCGACTGAAAACGATAGTCGCTCCGAATCCAGGTGGAACTGAAGCCGCTCTGGCGCAGAAAGCGATAGTATTTTATCAAGTGTTCCGGTGGATGCGGGCTGGCGTGGCCGGTGCCCAGGGTCTCGAGAATGATGGCGGTGCCGCCCGGTCGCAGCACGCGGCGCATTTCCGCCATTCCCCGAGAAAGCTCCACATGCCAGTCGTGCTCATTCCACGTGACCAGATAGCACATGCTCCATCCAGCGACGGCGACATCAGCCGAGCGATCGTGTAGTGGCAGGCCACGGGTGTCTCCCACGGTGGTCGCCCAGTGCTGCAACCCGGTTTTTTTTAGTTTTTCCGCGGCCACCGTGAGCATGTGCTGCGAGAGGTCAAGCGCGTGCATGCTTCTGGCTACCGGCGCCAGCATGAGAGTCAATCTGCCCGTGCCCGCGCCCAGGTCAACGATGTCCTTTGAATCGAGGTGCACGATACCATCCAGAGTGTGCCGGATGTTCGACCTGCAATCCTCGCGCGATACGAGAAGGTCATACCGGTCTGCGTGCTGCCGGTATATTTCTTTTTCTCTCGACATTCTGTGCCTGGGCGCGCTGCAGCATGTCTACCAGCCTTTGGCCGGCGGCCTCGGGGCAGGCCGGTGGGGCGGGTCCGCAGTCGGTCAAACGAAGCGTTCGCGGATTTCGGCGCTGACGTAATCCAGAATGGCGACCGTCACCGCAATGAACCACACCGCGATGCCGGCGGCGCGGTAATCCAACAGTCTAATCCACTGTATCAGAAGGAAACCTATTCCTCCACCCCCAACTAAACCGATAATGGTGGACATGCGCACGTTGATATCCCATCGGTAAATTGTGAAGGAGACGAACGGCGGCACAATCTGCGGCACGACTGCAAAGACCACGGTCTGTACCCAGTTAGCTCCGGTGGCGTGGATGGCCTCGATGGGGCCGTGGTCGATGGATTCAATCGCTTCGGAGTAAAGTTTCGCCAGTGCGGCGACGGAGTGGATCGTCAATGCTAGCGTTCCCGCAAAGGGACCTAGGCCGACCACTACCACGAAGATGACCGCCCATATAACGGTCTCGATGGATCGCACGACATTCATCACGGTGCGCACCAGATAATAGACCCCGAGCGTGATTGGTGAAGCCGACATCAGGTTGCGTGCCGCAAGAAAACTGACCGGAATGGCCAGAATCACCCCGAAGAATGTGGCCATCATTCCCAGGAAAATGGTCTCAACCATTTTCTCGACGATTAACTTGATCTCGGTGCTCCACTCCGCCTCTCCCACACTCGCCAGCTGCCGGGCTTGCAATTCCCATTTGTCTGCTTCCCTAGCAGCGGCGCTGTAGTCGCGCCCACTCTGACTCCCCACTAAACGTTTGGGCATCAATATATCAATCTGGAAGCTGCCAGCGTCATCAGTAGTGGCTACCACTGATTCGCCACCCTCTCGCTGTCGGAACTCCTGGTGTTCCGGGTCTTTCCACCAGATTGCTGTTTCGGTCGTTGGTTGTAGATTCGTTCCTGTGACTGATATGGTTGTACCTTCTGTGTCACGGGTAGTAAGTACGCCGCAGCTCGGTTGCACATGCAAAGCAGGTTCATCCTCCGGAACGAGAACATCCGCAGGGGCCTCACCGATGCAGGGAACCTCCACAATTGTGCGGACTATCAAATACTCCTTCGGATAATGTAGCGCCCTTTCCCATGGCCACATAATCTTCATGATGGTCGGCTTGCCGTCCTCCAACTGTGTGGCAAAGGAGACCCAATCTATCTCACTGATTTGCCATCCCAGACTAAAGAAAACGGCCAGTATCAGCATGAATGGTCCAGCCGACTGCTGTGACTGAGGGCGCCGGGCAAGCAAATATGCGTCCAGCACCACCCAGAGATAGAGCAGCGCGATAGCGATGGTCAGGTAAAGTAATGTAGGCTGTAGATCATAGGCTTTCGCGATTTGTGCCGGAAAACCCACTTCACGCCGGGCGGTGACCCGGATACGCCACACCAGTAGTGTGGTGCTGGATGCCAGGCTGAACACAAGAATAAAACCCCGGCGTACGGAGCGGGCCATCATCTGGCCCAAACCGGGAATTGCCAGTGAGCACAGAGCTGCCACCGGTGCGGAGACCAAGCTGGGTTTTCTGGTTTCCGGTGGGCGTGTGCGGAGGCTCACCGACTGTCTCCAACAGGGTCGACCAGTTCGCCGGTAAGGTTCCCGGCGCGTTCGGCGTCCTCGCCGTAAATCTCCCGAAACTCAGTGTCGGTCATCGCCTGGATGTCG
>CAJWGI010000157.1 GCA_913031335.1 uncultured Anaerolineales bacterium
GCGGTGTACAAGTGGCTGGAAGAGAATCTGGATTGGCGCCGCTACGAGTACACCTTCGTCGGGCGCTCACCGCTTCGGTTTGACCGCATTCGCATGCATCCGCCGGTGGATTCGCGCGACCTGGCTGCGGTGCTGCGCGATCATGACATCTTCATCACCGCCAGCTTGCACGACCCTTGCTCCAATGCGCTTCTCGAAGCGCTGGCGTGCGGGTTACCGGCGATTTACGCGCGCAGTGGCGGCCACCCGGAATTAGTGGGTGATGCCGGCTATGGCTTTGAAAGCCGCGAGGAAATCCCCGGGCTTCTGGAGCGGCTGGGGGACAACTATGAACAGGTGCGCGGGGCGATCAATGTGCCTCGATTGGCAAGAGTGGGTACCGCGTATCTGAAAGCGATGGGTCTTCCCGACACGGCTGCTGAATGAGTGCAGGGCATTTGTCTGCTTCACCACGTTTGCAGCATCCGTTCAGAATGCGATTGCGGCAATTTGGCTACCCCGGAGATTAGGTTTGAAAACGTTTGCTAGAAGTCTGATAGCCAAGTCAATGCGCATCCCGGTGAGTGACGAGCCCATGATGTATCGGCGCGAATTGTTCACGGAACTGCTTGTGCTTGCGGGAAAGGCAAGGTTTCGTGGAGCGCGCGTGCTCGAGATTGGACCCAAAGACGGGTTGGACAGCGCGCGGCTGGCCGCGTTGGAACCGCGCGAGTTGGTGCTGTTGGATCTGCCCGAAAAGCGCGCCGATGTCAAAAGTTGGCTCGATGAGATAGTGTGCCCGCACAGGTACGTCGAGGCGAATATCATGTACATTTCCGCGGATGATTTTTCTGCCCTTGGCCGTTTTAGACTGATCTGGTGCACGGGGGTGCTGTACCACAATGCGGAGCAGCTGCGCTTTCTGAGGAAGATGTACCGCTTGCTGCAGCCGGGCGGGTATTTGGTGCTGGAAAGCGCCACGTTGCGGCGACCGTGGTTTCTGCGGTGGGGCAGATTGGTGCAGGTTCACTATCCGCGGACCTACAAGGGCACCGGCAGTATCACCCATCTGCCCACAGCAGCCGCCATCAAGGCCTGGCTGAATATGGTGGGTTTTGGTGAAATCCATGATTCGAAGTGCCATCGCGCCTCCGATTGGAGACTGCTCTGGCAGCGCTATGCTTGCATCTGTCGCAGGACAGCCGACGATACCGCTGGCCGCTACTACTCGAAATCGGGGCGCAACCCCGCGTATCGTTTCGGTGAAAGTACATGAGAGTCATTGTGCCTCGCCTGCCTGATTCTCCTGTCGCGTGAGATTCTTCCAGTTTCAAAACAAAGGCATCATCCTGATTGCGGTGGGGTTCGTGCTTCTCAATCTGGTCGGCTTGGACAGGAGTCCGGTGGTGTGGATGGACGAGGTCACCGTCAACGATCCAGCCAAAGAACTGGCCCTGAATGGCCGCATGATCTCATCCGTTTTCGCCGACTGGAATGGATTTGGCGAGGCGTATTACTGGCAGCCCCCCGGGCAACCCGCGCTGATGGCGTTGGTCTATAAGCTGTTTGCGTTTGGCATCTGGCAGACTAGGATACCGGGGCTGCTGTTTGGGTCGGGTACGCTACTGGTACTGTATCTTCTCGCCGTGCGATTGTTGCGGAGCCGGAGCGCGGCCCTGCTCAGCGCTGTGATTCTCGGCCTCGATCCGAAGTACATCGAGTCCGCCCGCTCCGGACGGATGGATACGCAGAGCCTTTTTCTAGCCCTGATGGGTGTGTTGTTTTTTGTGGGCGTGATGCAGGATGACGACCACGCTAGCGCTCGCGGATGGAGGGTCTTGCTGGCTGGCGCGTGCCTTGGATTGGCGGGTATTACCCACCCGCTGGCAGTCGCCTGGGTGGCCGCTATCGGCGTGATTACCGTCGCATGGCGAAGGCCGGGGCAGCTGCACACCTTCCTCGTAGTGGCCGTACTAGCGGCGATTCCGGCCGCAATGTGGATCCTGTCTGCGGCTGCTGCGGGCGACCTCGAGCTGCTCAGAACCCAATTCCTCGAGCACGGAAGCAGCCGATTGTACGCAGGTGGCGTGTTCAAGCGGATTGTCGATGAAGTGCTCCGGTATGCCGAAGAGTACAAGTTTGCACCGCTGCTGTTGGCGCTGTACTGCGGAGGGGTGGCGTGGTTGCTGTGGCGCCGGCCTCGCTTTCGGCGTGAGGGAATGTGGCTAGCGATTCTCTTCGTCGTACCGGCGTTTTTCAACGCGCTGTTCATGTCGAAGAAGGTCGGGTTTTATTTTCTGCACCCGGTGGCGGTGCTGGCGATGATGGCCGGGTCAATGACGGCCACGTTGTGGCAAAGTTCGTCTTTCGCGAAAGGTAGCAGAATGGCTCTGCTGTCCCGGGGTGCCTTAATCCTGGTGCTGGTCAATGTGCTCGCTGCGGGAATCATCGGCCGCTACGCCGCGTTGGCCTATCAGTGGCGGCAGCGCGATTACCGGCCGGTGGCCAGTGCGCTGGCGAAAATCGTGCCGCCAGATAGCGTAATCTGGGGGCCGCCGGACATCTGGTATGCGGTGGAGCAGGCCGGCGCCTCGTTGCGCATTCGCGGAGAACCCGACCCGACGAGACATGATTACCTTGTCACCAAAGTAGCTGGCAATACAGTGCTGCCGCCGAATGTGCGCATGGTTGGCGAATTCGGGGATGGGCTACCGCCGGTGTTTGGAGCGCTGCAGCTGCGCTCTGCTGATTACCGCATGCGGGTGTGGGAATGGGAACAGCGCTGAGTTCGCGCCGGGCTGCTGCTCGCCCCACCGTCGACAGCCGGCGCCCTTTTCCAGGCCGCCTGCAGCGTCTCGCAGACCGCGTGAGCAGCTGCCTGCCCTGGCCACGCACTGCGCAGCCAAGGTGTTTTTTTGGCCTGCGAGAAACTCCCGGTGGGCCGGGTTTTTTTTCGCGCAAGCTGACGCGCGAGTTTGAAAGACAGGGGAGAATCGTCACTCACACCCGGCTGCGAGCCGCGCGAGCCGCGCTGCTTTTCAGCGTTTCGTGGGGAGATTGGTTCTACCGGCTGTGTCGCCTGTGGGGCGTGCGCACCGTGCTGCGCGTGGATGGGTTCATGCTGCCCAGCTACTTTGATAACCGCGCGCAGCCGTCCGGGTTTCAAGCGCGCGCGCTCACCACAAGTGACATGAGATTGAATTATCGCATGCAGCGCGACCTGCTGCGCGCCGACCACGTGGTGTATCAATCGGTTTTCAGTAAAGAGATGGCGGATGCTCATCTCTACAACCGACGCGAGCGCTATTCCGTCGTCCACAACGGGGTTGACCTTGAGCGGTTTCAGCCGGAAGGAAGACGCGGCGGAAGGGTGCGGCTGCTGGCTGCGGGCTCGTTGCGGCATGAGTATATGCTCGGCACGATTTTGCCGGTGTTCGCGCGATTGTGGCATAAGCACGATCTTGAACTACACGTCGTTGGCACGCTGGGTCAGGTTTGCCGGCGGCAGCTGGCGGATTTCGGTGAGCAGAATCCTGAAGCGAGTGAGCGCATTAGGGTGGTGGGTGCGATTGACAATGATGACATGCCGCGAGAGATGAATCGAGCGGATGTACTCTTGCATCCGCGTCTGGGAGACTGGTGCCCAAACGTCGTGGTGGAGGCGATGGCGTGCGGGCTGCCGGTTGTGTGCGGCTCATGGGGCGGGGCAGCCGAGCTTGTCGGTGCAGGCGGGATCGTGGTGCCCACTGAGAAGTGGAGCTACGGAGCGGAATTCGTGGCGGGGATGGCAACTGCAGCCGAAAGCGTGCTGGCCTCGTTGGCTGGTTATCGAGAGAGCGCGCGCAAGCACGCCGAGTCAGAATTTGACATTCGCGACGTTGCGGAGAAATACGCGCTTGCCATGGGGCTGAAGCATGCCGGCTAATAGGTCCGGACGAAAGAACCTTCTGCTGCTGGCGGCAACCTGCGTTGCCGCCTTTGTGCTTCTGGAGGCCGGCTTGCGCCTGACGGTGTTTCACTGCGCGATGCCCGAGCCCAATCTGTGCCGCTTTGGGGTTGTGAAATACTTCTTCAATCGCACGGAGGGTGGCGGCGACCTCGCTCCAAATCAGGATGGCGTCTGGGCCATCTGGCCGCACCGCCCCTATCATGTGCAGACTAATTCGGACGGCCTGCGCAATGTTGAAGAGG
>CAJWGI010000158.1 GCA_913031335.1 uncultured Anaerolineales bacterium
TGATTCTGGTGCGGCCGTTCACCAAGCCGGACGACGTACACGGCATGCTGGCAGCGAAAGGCATCCTCACCAGGGAGGGCGGGGCCACCTCGCACGCGGCTGTGGTGGCGCGCCAGTTCGGGGTGCCATGCGTGGCCGCAGCCGCCAGCATTCGCATCAACCTGGAACAACGAAGCATGCGCGCGGAAGATGTGGTCGTGAATGAGGGCGACTGGATTTCAATTGACGGTGCCAGCGGAGATGTGTTCCTGGGACGCATTGCCACCCGCGAGGCCGTATTGGAAGAGCAGAGCGAGCTGCTCACCCTGCTGGAATGGGCGGACGAGGTCTGCGCCGCCACCGGCATGCGCGCCGGCCCGGACGGATGGCCCTCGCGCGGGCTGCAGGTGTGGGCGAACGCAGATTATCCGGCCGACGCGCAGCGGGCGCGCCAGTACGGAGCCACCGGAATAGGCCTGTGCCGCACCGAGCACATGTTCTTTCAGGAAAACCGGCTGCCGGTGATGCAGCGCATGATCCTTGCGCAGACGCCGGACGAGCGCCAGGCCGCGCTGGACGAATTGCTGCCCATGCAGCGCGAGGATTTCGAAGGCATTTTCGAAGCCATGCGGGATTGCCAGGTCATCGTCCGGCTGCTGGACCCGCCGTTGCACGAGTTCCTCCCGGACGAGTACGAGGTCTGGAAGCAAGTGGTCAGCAAGCGGGTCACCTCGCTGGCGCGCTATCTGCTCGGGCAAGAAACGCCGGACGATGTCGCCCAGCTGGAACGGCTGCTCGCTCGTGTACAGGAACTGCACGAGAACAACCCGATGCTCGGATTACGCGCCGTGCGGCTCAGCATCATGCTCCCGCAGATAGTGGAAATGCAGGTGCGCGCAATAATCGAAGCGGCCGCCAACGTGGAATTAACCGGCACCCACGTGCAGCCAGAAATCATGATACCGCTGGTGGGCCACTTGAATGAACTCAACACAATCCAGCCGCGCCTGAAGCGCGTCGCGCGCGCGGTGATGGATGAAAAAGGGGTGGAACTGGCATACAAGTTCGGCACCATGATAGAGATCCCGCGCGCCGCAATCACCGGCGCGGAGATTGCCGAGGCCGCGGAGTTTTTCTCGTTTGGCACTAACGACCTGACGCAGATGACTTACGGCTTCAGCCGCGACGACGCCGAGCGCAATTTCCTGCTGAAATATGTGGAGGACGGCATCCTGCCGAGCAACCCCTTCCAGACCATAGACCGGGAAGGCGTTGGGCAGCTCATGCACATGTGCGTCGAGGGCGGCCGCCGCACGCGCCCCGACCTGGAGGTGGGTATTTGCGGAGAACATGGCGGCGATGCGGATTCGATTGATTTCTGCCACCTGATTGGGATGGATTACGTGAGTTGTTCTCCGTTTCGAATCCCGGTCGCCCGCCTGGCAGCCGCTCACGCCGCGTTGCGCCACAAACCAGCCAACTGAAGCCGCAGCGGCTCACATTCTACGGCCGCCAGCAGATACCTGCAGAACCGACGCCGAAACCCACTCAAGTACGGCTGCTAGTCACCTGCATGGTGGACGCCTTTTACCCGCAGGTGGGCATGGCGGTGGCCCCCATTCTCGCGCTGCATGGGTTGAACGTGGGGTTCCCGCCCTACCAGACCTGTTTGGGTGAGGGCGCACCTGGAACATGCTTAGCTGCCAACCGATGTCCAGGTCGATGGCGCCACTGCCGACAATCGCTACGCGTTTTGACATCTTGGATCCTCATCTACTTGAAAGCGTATCACCTTCAGCTCCCATGATCTGCTCGATACGTCTAGATTTGTAGGCGTCGAGCGCTTCTACGACACCCTGATCGATTGGCGGTGGCTTGTACGCCGACAGTTTATCTTTCCAGGCCCGATTGGCTCTCTGAGCGGCATCGAGACCACCTTCGTCACGCCAAGTTTCGTGTGGCGCGAGTGAACTAAGTGTCGACCGGAAGAATGCATTGCGATATCGTTTCCTCGTGTAATCAGAGTCGAGGTGATGTCCGCCAGGACCTATGGCATCGATCTGGTCCAGGGCAAGCGCTGTCGTGTCTACCCGGGGCGCGCGATAGACAGCAAAGAGACGTTCGATCAGTTCAATATCGAGCATAAATTTCTCGAATGAGGCGACCAGTCCGCCATCGAGCCAACCGGCCGCTTGCAGGATGACGTTGGTACGGGCCATGACGGCTGGCCACAAGTTGAAGAGCGATTCGTATGCTGCCTGGGCATCTGGGAGCTGTGACGTCGTCAGGGCTCCAGAACTGCGGTAGGGCAGCCCAACATGGCGCGCCATTTGGGCCCCGGCCGCTAACGTCCACGTTGCCTCTGGTGTGCCAAATGGCACTGCTCCGGATTGCATGTCGAGTGGCGTGATGAAACCACCGTAGATTACCGGGCAGCCGGGGTTGACACATTGGGCCAGAACGATACCCGCCAATACCTCAGCATGCTGCTGGGCAATAGCGGCTGGCAAGGTAATGGGACTCATCGCGCCGATCATGATAAACGGGGTGATTATCGGTACCTGGCCATGGTTCGCCAATTCGATCAGCCCTTCAAGCATGGGGCCATCGTAGCGCAACGGGCTGTTGACGCTGATAACGGCCATGACGACCGGTGTGGTGACAAGCGCAGCGATAGCCTCGTCGGTTGTGGCCCCGGCTGGGGCATGTACCAGCGCCATCATTGTTACGATGTCGCGCGCTACGATGCCGCCAAGCGCAGTCGCCCGCGGCATCTTATCGGTCAGTGTGATGTCGCAATAAGTGGTTTCGAGGTGGCGATAGGAAACAGGAATATCGACGGGTTCGATTAGATGGCCGCCACCGAGGGCTAGTACATCGCTAACGTGGATCAACTTGTTCAATCGCCTGAGATCGTCGAGTGTTCCGTAGCGGCGACCTTTATCAAGGTCGCTGACGAAGGGTGACCCCCCAACGGCACCAAAGACAATGTTCTGGCCGCCAACGGTCAGGTTCTTGTTGGGATCACGCGCCTTCATGGCGATGGTTTCGGGTGCGGCGCTAATTTGCTGTTGAACCAGGCCGGGATCAAGCCAGACGCGTTGCGCCGCCTCATTGACCCGCCCACCACATTCCTTGATAATGGCACGTGCTTCGACATTCCACATTTCGATACCGGTCGTAGCGAGAATTTCCAATGCGCTGGCATGGATGGCATCGACAGCAGCGTCATCCAGCGGTGTGTAGGGTAGCGCTTCGATCTTTAAGATGCCGCGATGTGGTATAGGCGCCACGCCACCTCTCGGTCTTCTCGGACGACGTTTCATGATTTCACCTCGAAGTCATATGTTGGGTGTGCGGCTGAATGGCTATCTGCCTCCGGCGACCAGCAACTTTACCGCGCGTTACACGACTCCATGATCAACAATGAGAGGCAGATGTAGGATCCGCATTGCTGTGCCACCGCCTAATAGCTGTTTCCGCAATACAATGCCTCGTCAACTTGCACTGCTAGCACGGTGGCCTGCGGCTCTTCCCGCCACGCCGTCAACGCGTGGGCCAGCTCGTCCGACGTGCGCGCCCACAGACCTCGGATGCCGAACCCTTCGGCCACGGTCGCCCAATCCACCTCAGCGAAATCCACGCCGCTCGGTTCGTACCCACGCAGCTGCTGCGGGATGCGGATAAGGCTCAGGGCCTGATCACAATAAACGACGAACAACGGCGCTAGGCCCAGGCGGTTTACGGTTTCCAACTCCTGCACCATCATTCCAAAACCGCCGTCCCCAGCGACCCCAACGGTTGGCCGCGCCGGGTCTAACAATGCCAGTGCGATCGCGCCAGGGACGGCCAGTCCCATGGAGGACAGGCCGTTAGAATTGAAATACGTCAGTGGCTCACCTGTCTGCCACGCCTGTGCAAACAGCAACTTGTGGGAGCCGGTATCCACTGACAGGCGGGTTTCGGGTGGCAGAATATCGCGCATGACACGGGCGACGTGGTATGGGGCCAGACCAGCGTTCGTGGCCGAGACCGCAGGAGTGATGGCTGCCTGCACGCTCGCGCGCACCCGTGTCCCATTAGATGCCTGCCACGCAGGCTTTCCATTGTAGTCCCGAGTCAGTTGGGATAGTACAGCGCTGACATCACCGACAACTTGCACATGCGGGCGATAGGTTTCA